>CAJQGZ010000034.1 GCA_905478065.1 uncultured bacterium
TTGAAGATCAGTCAACTCTCGGTGTTGCGGAAAGATCGGTTTATGATAATCTAATTGAAGACCTTCGAAGAAGTTTGAGGTTTTATGCTAAGCAAACTGGGCAGAGTTTTTTCTTGAAAATTTTATTGACAGGAGGAGCTGCTGGAACGCCAGGTTTAGCCGGACTAATAAGCTCCAAACTAAATATAGATTGTGATATTTTGAATCCATTCGAAGGTTTAGATGGCGCTGAATCTTTGAGCCTGGAGAATCCAAGTCAATATGTTCTTGCAATGGGGTTATGTATTCGCGCAGGTATGGAATAATGAAAACTTATATTAAAATTAATTTAAATAAAGCTGAGAGTTCAGAGGTTCTTAAGGAAAGAGTTCTAGAGCGTACTAGGTGGGTTGTTTTTGGAGTTTTGATATTTAGTTTATTATTTATCAATATTAGAGTTTTGATGATTGGGTTTGGGTATAACTCCGTAATCAATAAAAAGAAAAATCAAATTGTTCAACTAGAAAATCAAATTAAGCAGTTGCAATCTAAAGGTAAAAATTTATCCAAGAATGATATTATGTCTTTTGCTGATCTGGAACAAGACAGATTCCTCTGGGCAAGGAATATGGAATTATTAGGCAAAATGACGCCTGATGATATGGCGATAACTGGAATGAAGTTTAAACGAGATAAATTAACGATTAAAGGCATCGCGTTAACTTTTGAAGATAGAAAAGATTTCGAAATTATTGATGAATATGTCCAAACATTGAGAAGTAATAAAGAATTTTCGGAGAATTTTTCTCGGATTAAATATGTTGGGCATCAAAAGGTAAATATTCGAGGACAAAATATTATTCGTTTTGAAGTGATTGCCTCAATCAAAAAAGGTGGTAGTAAGGTATATTCATAATATGGCGGAAAAAAGAAATATCATTTTGTTTGGTGCGATAATTATTTTGACCATTACTTATTGGGCCAGTTCTTCACTTTTTATTGGTGAAAAACCATTAAAAATAAAACTCTTAGAACAAGAAGAGACCGAGCTAAATGAAAACCTAATCAGTGCTCAAATACTCGCAAGTAAGCTTGATAGAGTTTACACTCTTTTCCAAGAAAACTTAGCTTTGTCTCAACAAGACTCATTAGCTGAAGATGCTAGCCTTCCTTTTTTAAATGCTCTAACAGATATATTAGATGATTTAGACATACAACTGTTAGGTATCAAGCCCAAGGATAGAATAAGTAAAGGGGATTATTATAAATCTCCATATGTTATTACGATTGAGTGTAGTTACGATGAGTTTGGAAAGTTTTTAGCAGAAATTGAGCGATCGCCCAGATTAATAACTTTGAATGAGTATGAAGTTAAAAATGGTATTGAGAGAGTAAAAACAAATGTTTCAGAAGACGATTTGTCAGAACAAGTGTTTGAGTTAAATCTTGCGACAATTACATTAGTAAAATCTAGGTCGAAAGGTTAATCATGAGCGAACGATCACTTACTATTTGGAAGCTTTTAATAACATTTGCAATTCTTTCGATTGTAGCTGGTGGATTTAGTTTGTATCCAAAAAATAAAAAATATAGGAAAATTATTGCTAAGTCTTCAAGAACTTTTGGAACAGATAAAGATTTAGAAAATGTTATTGAATATTTAGAAAAACGCTTAGAGCAAAGAGGCTATTATCAGTTTTCATTAGAAAAACAGCCTATGAGACTTACAAATGTCCTAACCCTAGCTGATGGTAGTGGTCCAAGCAGCAGAAGAAGCCGTAGTGCTTTAAGAATAGCTATGATATATCAGAGCCAAAATAAGTTTCAGGCCCAATTAAATTATAGAGGGAATATTTATAATGCCACTAGTGGTGAAAACATTCCAAGCCTAGGGAAAGTGGTACATATAGATGAAAAGCAGGTAATTATTAAAAGAGAAAATAAAATTTTTTCTTATCCTGCTCCAGGTACTGACAGACAAAATGCTTTAGAAATTAGTGCGGAAGATTTTAAACGAGGTAAGATTTAACGAAAGGTGAACAGTAATATGCAGTCCTTAAGAAAATTTATCATTTACACATCATTATCCATTTCGACGATTTTTGGTCAAGACTCGGGTGCTTTAGATGGAGCCCCAGATCAATCAGAAGAGCTTAATTTGGTTACAGTCCACGCGGAAGATGCTCATTTACCGAGCATTCTTGCAATACTTGCAAAAGAAAGTGGTTACAATATTGTTACCGACCCCAATGTAAACAGGCAAGAAAAAATATCTATTCATTTAGATGACGTTCCAATAGAACAGGCGATTAATTTAGTCGTTCGCGCAGTTGGATTGAGTTACGAAGTTGTTGGAAATTCATTTTTAATTGCTGATCCAAAAAAATTAAAGGAAGAGGTAGGGGTTACATCTTATGTAATCGAATTAAAATACGCTTCTGCACAAGAAATAAAATCCATGCTGCAAGACATATCTGACCAAATCCAGGTCGATATTTCAGGGAATAAACTTTTGGTAAATGCTTCTCCTAAAAAAATCGCTGAGATTCAAGAAGTCGTCAAACAGATTGACATTCCTGCTATTCAAATTATGTTGGAAACTCGTTTAATTGAAGTTGCTGCGGATAATGAAGAGCAACTTGGCATTGATTGGTCAAGGCTTTCAAAGTTTACGACCATCTTAGCAGAAAATGCGTTAGATGAAGCAACAGGTGGGTCTGTCGTGCCAGATGACCAGACTATTGGACAAAAGCCAACAACAATGCCTTTTGACCCGCTCAAATCAGACCTGAATGATGGTAGTCAAATTGTACCTAGATACTTTAGTCGGCAAATGACAGCTTTTGATGTGACTCTAGATATGCTAATGAAAGCAAATCAAGCAGAAGTTTTAGCTGATTCAAGGCTTACGACACTTAACGGTAGAGAGGCTTCTATTAAGCTCGTTGATATTGTTCCATATATTCTCAGTTCTGGGGGCGTGGGCGGTCAGGTACAAGTTCAGCGAGAAGAAGTCGGTATTAAGCTAGAGATCAATCCCACTGTAAATACAGATGGTTTTATCACAGTGAAAGTTGAGCCAGAAGTTTCTACAATTTTTGAATTTATTGGTCCTGACAATAATATACCTCGAGTTAAAAGTAGAAAATCATCAACTACTATAAGAGTTAAGGATGGTGAAAGTATTATCATTGGTGGTTTGTTAAGTAATGATAGAAAACAAACTTTATACAAAGTTCCAATATTGCACAAAATTCCTTGGTTTGGTGAAAAAATATTTACCAGTAAAAACCTTGTCGAACGAAAAACAGATTTAATTATACAGATAACACCAAGGATTGTAGTTGATAACTATACTGGTATTATGAAAACCAATCGAATGAGGTCATTTGAAAAAAATCTACTTGGGAAAAGTGAAGATGGTACTGCAAAGAACTCAGACCTTGGTGAGGTCGAATTAGAAAATACGTCTACATACGAAGGAATTTGGAATGACACCTCTTCGTTACCAGAACAAATTGAATCAGACGAAGAATAAAAGGAGCCTGATATGATAATAAATACATTTAAATCTATTTTAGTTAGTTTTTCAATTATTCTAATTTTTTCATCTTTGAGTTGTGACGATCGTAAAGTGAGTGCTTCAGTCACAGAAGATGGCTTAACACTTGCTTTTATTGAAGCGCAACCTGTAGCAAGTGGCAGCACCGTTGGCGAAGCAGTTGTTGGGTATGCTGGTGTCTTTTTAATTGTTGAGCTAAGAGACGCTGATGGAGATCCGGTTAAAGGGGGTGTTATCTCTTTTAGTGCAAAGGCTTTAGAAGGCTCTACTTATAAGTCTATAGGCAGTTTTGATGTCAATACAGTAACAACTGGTTCTGATGGCTCAGCCTTCGTAACGTATAATGTTAGTAGTGGCAGTGGTGCTGTTGATAATCCTACTACTCCTATTTTTGAAAACGTTGAGATCACAGCTTATTATGGAGAAAATTTAGAAGCGTCAACTAGGTTTGATGTCTATGGATCAAAAGACGATATATGGCCTTATACTTTTACAATGACCGCTCCCAATCCTGAAGAAATAACATTAGCATCAGATACTCCATCTGATATCACATGCAGACTATTAAATAAGAACGGTACTCCTGTAAGAAACGTGATTGTTCAAATTGATGCTGGTGAAAAAGGATACATAAAAATTGATGATAATGTTGTGGACTCTGACACAACCAATAATAATGGTGAGATAACATTTAGTTTTCACGATTATGGTGAACAAGAAAATATTGGTATTGCTACAGTTAAAGCGTTGTTTCAACACCCTTCCATTAGTTCCTCAGTTATCGACTCTTCTACTATCTCTATTGTTACTCAGGTAGGCTTAGTTCAAGAATGTACATATGTAGAAATTGCATCATCAGTGCCTGATAATATTGTTGTTCGGGATGGTGGAGGAATTGAGTCTACTTCAATAAAGGCTAAACTTTTTGATGATAATGAGAACCTTATCGATGAACCTAGATTAATTCGCTTCGTTTTGAATCCAATTATGGAAGGTGCATACTTGGAAGAGCCAGGAGTTACAGATACCAGCGTCTTCACAATTAATGGAATTGCAACAGTTTCTGTTAATAGTGGCACTGTTCCTGGACCAATTAGGGTGGAAGCTAGTGTAGATTGTGATGAAGATGGAGATTATGAGATTAATGCAAATGCAGTACCTGTAATTATAGCTTCTGGTGCTCCTTACTACATTGAGCCAGAATATGATCCAAATTCAACAGAGCCGATCGGTGGTGGTTTTTATAAAACCCAATGTGCAGCAATAGTTTATGATAAATGGTACAACCCCGTTGAAGATTCAACTTACGTTTATTGGTCAATTGACCCTATTGCGCCTGATACTTTAATTGATGCATTTGTCGAAGGCATTAGCTTCACCGGCAATGAAAATCTAGATGGTGACGCAAACAAAGGTGTGGCTTACAGCGAACTAGTTTACTCAACAGATGCTATTGGAGATTTTGGTAGAGTAAAAGCAACAACATTTGGTTCAGATGGTCCTGATGAAGATACAATTGCTGATTCTGTTTCTGCTTTGATAAATGAAGATGTTGGAGATGCAGCATTGTTTTTTCTTCCTGGTGAATTATCGTTGACTGCCAGTGCTACATATCACGACTTCTCTCTTCCTGCTCCAACAGAGGAAGTAGAGATAACAATCACAGCAATTTTGATTGATTTTTATGGTAATCCAGTTGTGAATGCGCCAATATCTTTTGTAGGCACAGGCGTTGAAGCCTGGAGGGAACTTGGCTATGAACTATATGAGGATGTTGGAATAAATGGCGTTGCAAATACAGGCGAGGACAACGGCTGCTTTAGTTGGCGCGATTATGGTGCTGATGATAGTTCTCAAACCGCTGATATGGGTACATTTAACGAAGAACACGATGCTTTTGATACTGATGGTGATGGGAAATTCGATGTTCAGGAGGTTTCAGAACCTTTTAGTGATAATGGTGTTGATCAAGCTCCAAATACGAATGACCTAGGTGAAGGTAATGGAAAATGGGATGGCTATAGCATGATTAACTGCGAACCTATTGTTAGAACCGACCAAGATGGGTATGCAAGAATTATAGCTGTATTTCCCAGGGAATTGTGTATTTGGCAAGCAACAGATGATGAGACTGGTATTTGTACTTTTGAAGATTTTAGTGCCTCAATCTCTTCTACTTTATTAATCCCGCAGATTACAACAAGTGATCCGCTAGACATACAATTAGTGCGAACACAAACAACAGTGGGGTGTCCATAATGGCTAGTGATTTTAATCCGCAATTTCAAAAAATTGGTGAAATTTTAATTCATGCCTCAAAAATTGATGAAAGCAAATTAAATAGTGCGTTAGCTGAACAAAAAAAGACGAATGAAAAATTAGGGCAAGTTTTGATTTCGATGGGGTATATTGATGAAGATGATTTTATTACAGCTTACTCAATGCAAATGGGATATCGTAAAGCAGATAATTTTTTGCTTTTAGAAGCGGATCAAGATGCAGTTGGTTTAATACCTGAAGATTTTGCTAGATCTAATTCAGTTTTAGCAGTAAAAAGATCAGATAGTGCTGTTACGATAGTGATGGAAGATCCTGAGGATATTGCCACGATAGATTCAGTGAAACGTTTAACTGGCCTAGAGCCCGACATTGTTGTCGCTGGTTTTGATTTAATTAA
>CAJQGZ010000035.1 GCA_905478065.1 uncultured bacterium
TACCAGTGCATTTAGTGCTTTTTAGGGTGTTTTTAAGGAAATCAGACTAAATCAGGTAAGAAAGCAAAAAGCCTCATTTCTACTCGAGAAACAAGGCTTTAAAGTGTCGGGGTGGAGAGATTCGAACTCCCGACCTCCTGCTCCCAAAGCAGGCGCGATAACCGGACTACGCTACACCCCGAATTTTTTTGGGTGAGTGATGGGACTTGAACCCACGGCCTCCTGGGCCACAACCAGGTGCTCTAACCAGCTGAGCTACACCCACCATACAGCTCATGATTGGATTTCCAAATATAGAGCGACAGAAGTTAAACGAATTATTCGTTCACTGAAAGGAATTCAATCGATATAATTATATTCGTATTTGTAACTTATACCGTGAGACTTTTGTATAGATACTTTTTAAAAGAGCTTATTTTGCCATTCATTTTTTCTCTTTTAATGATAACTTTCGTATTATTTGTAAATTTTTTACTCAGGGCGATTGATAGATTCCTGGGGAAAGGTTTGGATTTATTAACAATCCTCGAATACCTATTTTTAAACCTTGCATGGATATTAGCTCTGTCAGTCCCGATGGCCGTTTTACTTGCAACATTAATGACCTTCGGTAGGCTATCTGAGGATAATGAAATAAATGCAATGAGAGCTTCAGGTATTGGTTTTCTCACAATAATGCGTGCTCCAATTTTATTTGGCGTAATAATTACTACGATCTTGATCTATTTTAACAACTTTATCCTTCCAGAAATGAACTTCAAAGCGAGGTTATTATCAGGTGATATATATCGAAAAAGACCTGACATGAGCATTGAACCAGGTATTTTCTTAGATAACTTACCAGACTACAGCATGATCGTGGGAGGGAAACTAAGTGACGGCACAATGAAAGATGTAAGGATTTTTTCAAAAGGCAACAAAGAAGCTCAAACAAGTATACACGCAAGTTCCGGGAACTTAAACACGCTAGAAGATGCATTTCTTCTTACGTTGTATGATGGTGAAATTCATGAGCTCGGCCAAAAAGATTATACAAACTACAGAAGAATAATATTTGATAAGCATGTTATAAATATTCCGGCAAAAGACCTTTTGCTGAATAGACGTGATTCGACAAATAGATCTGATAGAGAAATGACAGTACCTATGATACAAAATAAAATTAATAGTTATGAAAAGCGTCTTAGAATTGTTTACAAACGATTGTCAGGAAATTTTTATAGAACTATTGGCGACAGTACAGTTCCAAATACTGTCAAAGAAGGGGAAATAATGATTGTAAATGCTTTAGATAGTATTAAAAATCAAAATTCATTATCAAAAGCTCAATTAATTAAAAAAGAAAAAAGGATAAAAAATCTTGAGCGACAATTGAAGAACGAATTCAATTTGATTAGGAGCTATAAAAAAAGCCAAAACAAATATGGTGTTGAAATACATAAAAAGTTTTCTATCCCTGTAGCCTGTATTTTATTTGTTTTACTTGGAGCACCATTAGGTGTAATGAGTAAAAAAGGAGGTTTTGCGATAAGTACTGGATTGAGTTTTGGATTTTTTCTTATTTATTACGTGCTTCTAATAGGCGGTGAAGAAATGGCAGATAGAACATTTTTATCTCCAGCTGTAGGAATGTGGTCTCCAAACTTAATTATTCTATTAATTGCTATTTATTTATTAATCCATACCGTTAGAGAGAATGCCCCAATCGGAATAAAACTGCCAACTATTTTCAAAAAGAAAAAAGACAAATAATGATACCTGCAAAATTAATAGAAAAAAAACGAGATGGATTTGAACTTAATGCAAAAGAAATTGCATGGTTCGTCGAAGGAACAGTAGAAAATAAAATTGATGATTGCCAGCTATCTGCGCTGTTAATGGCAATTTATTTTAACGGAATGAGTGACTTAGAGACTTTTTCTTTAGTTGAATCAATGGTTAATTCTGGGAAAAGATTTAAATTTAATAGCCCTGGTAATTATATTGCAGATAAGCATAGTACTGGCGGCATTGGTGACAAAATTTCTTTTATTTTAGCTCCCATATTATCATCCCTGGGCATTATCATTCCAATGATTGCAGGCAGAGGACTAGCTTACACGGGTGGTACGATTGATAAGTTAGAATCAATTCCCAATTTTCAAACATCCATTAATGGAAAAGATTTTGAAAGCCAAATACAAAACATTGGTTATGGTATTATAAGTCAATCATCAGAAATTTGCCCTGCGGATAAAAAAATATATTCGATAAGAGACTTAACAGGGACGATACCATCAATGCCACTTATTTGCAGTTCTATAATGAGTAAGAAAATAGCTGAAGGACTTGATGGACTTATAATGGATATAAAAGTTGGGAATGGCGCTTTTATGAAAACGATTTCTGAGGCAAAAATACTTGCGGCTGAACTTAAAAAAATAGGAAGCGCTTTTAAAATAAAAACGGATATAACTTTTTCAAATATGTCGCAACCTTTGGGTAGGTATGCTGGGTTGAGATGTGAAATTATTGAGTCTATTAATTGTTTAAACGGCGATGGTCCAAATGATTTAATTGAACTTAGTTTAGAACTTGGATCAAAAATTTTACTTCAAAGTAAAAAAGCTGATAACAAAAATGAAGCAAAAAAGAAAATGCTCGAAACTATTAAGAATGGAACCGCTTTAAAAAAGTTTGAAGAGTTAATCGTCGCGCAAGGAGGAAATTTTGAACAATTACAAATGAGTGGATCCCGTATCAAGAATGAGCTTTATATTTGTTCAGATAGAGATGGATATATAAGTTCTATGGATACTGAAAAGATAGGATGGGCTCTAGTTGAAATGGGGTGCGGAAGGCGAAGAGATAAAGACCTTCTAGACTATACGGCAGGAATCAAATTTAATGTAAAGATCGGGGAAACTGTAAAAAAAGGTGAAAAGGTGTATACATTATTTGGTGAAAACATTAAAAAGCTAGAAAACGCAAAGTTGATGCTTCACAAAACTTTCAAGGTATCTAGTGAAACAATTTTAAAATCTAAATTAATATTGTGTTAGCTAATCTAATTTCTATGTATCCTACATTTTTGCCCAGGTTCTGATCCAGACTTATAAACTTCTTTCTCAACTGGACATGCTTTTCTTGCCCCTTTTTTTGAGACTGAGCATATCTCAGATACAATTACTCCGCTAGGCCTTTGGAAATTGACTCTGGGCATCCCCAGTATATCATGTCCATCTCGCATGAATCTTGCCCATGTTGGCAACGCTGCTTTAGACCCATCTTGTCCAATACCTAAACTAACTTGATAGTCATCGACTCCGAACCACACTCCCGTTGCTAATTGAGGCGTAAAGCCAACAAACCAGGCATCACTCCAGCCTTGAGTTGTTCCGGTTTTACCAGCGGCAGGCCTTGTAAATTTATATTTCCACCTTGCACTTCCTCCGGTTCCTCTATCCATAACAGTCTGCATTAAATTTGTCATAAGAAATGCAATTTCCTCACTTAATACTTCATACTGAACAGCACCGTACTCTCTTATTATATTTCCGTAGCGATCTTCTATTTTTGTGATCGCAAAAGGTTTAGAATAAACACCTTTATTTGCATAAGCCGCATAAGCAGATACTAGTTCTAAAGGAATTACCTCACTTGTTCCAAGAGCAATTGCGTCTACGGCTCTAATATCTGTCGATATGCCCATTCGTTGTGCCGTTCGCTTAACCTGTTCTGCAGGAGCATAATCCTGTTGGACAATTCTAACAGAAATTAAATTTAATGATTTTCTTAACCCTTCTCTTAGAGTAGTTAGCCCACCTGTGCTGCCACCATAGTTTTGAGGCTTCCATTTTACCCATGACCCGTCTGTATTTTGGACATTTAACACTACTGGCTGATTCAAGAGTTGCTGAGAAACAGTGTAACCATTTTCTAATGCAGTAGTATAAACAAATGGTTTAAATACAGAGCCTGGCTGCCTCTTTGCTTGTACAGCTCTATTATATTGATCATGATAATCCGGACGACCTCCAATCATTGCCATAATGCCTCCCGTTTTTGGATCAATAGCAACAAACGCTGTTTGCACCAATAATTTTGATCGAAGGTCTTTATATAACTGAGCTTCTCCTCGCATCATCAGTTTAACAGAGTCCTCGTCATGAATTGTAAGGTGTCCTAAAAGCTCAAACTCTTCTTTATTATTTATAATTCTATCATTTAATTTGGATTGCGAAGTATTTATCGCATCTAAAACAACTTTTTCTGCAAGAGCCTGTAGCCTTGAATCAAGAGTCGTATATATTTTTAATCCATCTCGGTAGATATTAATATCTAGTGCTTCATCTTCTTTTTCTAAAAGCCTTCTAACATATTCTGTAAAGTATGGCGCTAATCCTCTAATGGGTAATTCTTTAACTGATTCTAATGTCATTGCTCTATACTGAGCATGCTCATTGTGTGTTATGTATTTTTGATCTTTCATTAGCCTAAGAACTGTATTTCTTCTTTTCCTTGCTCTTTCTGGATGACGAATTGGCGAATAACTTGCTGGAGATGGCAGCAAGCCTACAAGCAAGGCCGACTCATCCACACTAAGCTTGTTTGATTCTTTGCCAAAAAATCTTTTAGTAGCTGCTTCCACTCCATATGTTCCATGACCAAAATGAACGGTGTTAAGATACATTTCTAAAATTTCATCTTTTGTATAAGTTCTTTCTATTTGGACCGCTGTAATGACCTCTTTAATTTTTCTCAAAATACTATCTTCAAAACCAATTGTTTTATACAAATTCCTCGCTAGCTGCTGAGTAAGAGTACTAAACCCTTGGCGATAGCTTAACGATAGAATATTTATACTAATCGCTCTTGCAACACTACGTAATGATAACCCCCAGTGATCATAAAATCTTCTGTCCTCCGATGCAATAACCGCATCATGCATATGTTTTGGGATATTATTTAGTTCAACAAAAACTCGTTTTTGAAGGAATAACTCGCTTAATATTTTTCCATCGGATGAATAAATCCTTGTCACTAAATCGGGGTCATAATTTTCTAATTGCTCTAGAGAAGGTAGATCGCGAGACAAAAACAGTATAAATAAGAGGACGAAAATTGCCCCTGAAAAAATAATCCCTAGAGACACCCAGAAAACTTTTGCTATTCCAGTTATGGGTTTTGTATTTGACATATATAAACTTACAAGCTTTCTTGAAATTTAATTCAGATTCCTAGAACAAGAAAAAAGGGTAAAAATCAAATCTATTTTTTTGAAGGACTAATCATCTTGCTTGGTTTAACCAGCTTGTCAAACTCGCCGATCTTCAAATAACCTAGTTTCTCTGCTGATTCCTTTAAAGAAATATTATTTTTATATGAATTTTTTGCAACCTCTGCAGCTTTATCATAACCAATATGAGGGTTTAAGGCCGTAACTAGCATGAGCGAGTTATATAAGTTTTGATTAATTTTTTCAATGTTTGGCTGTATTCCATCAACCGCCTTTTCAGCAAATGATTTTGAAGAGTCAGCTAACAATGTTATAGATTCTAAAATATTATGGGCTATTACAGGTCTGAAAACGTTTAACTCAAAATTCCCACTAGATCCTGCCATGGTAATTGTAACATCATTTCCAAATACTTGAGTACAAACCATTGTTAAGGCTTCACATTGAGTAGGATTAACCTTGCCCGGCATGATTGAAGATCCAGGCTCATTTGCCGGGAGAATAATTTCACCTATACCAGACCTCGGGCCACAAGCTAACCATCGTATATCATTTGCGATTTTGAACAATGAAGTTGCTACAACTTTAAGAGCGCCAGATAACTCTACTATACAATCCTGACCTCCGAGTGCTTCAAATTTGTTAACGGCTGTTTTAAAATTTAAACCAGTAATTTTTTTAATTTCTTCAGCCATTTCGACATCATAGCCTTCGATTGTATTTATACCAGTTCCGACAGCAGTACCTCCCACTGCAAGCTCATAGCAATTGCCAACAGCCTTATCTAGCCGATCAATTCCATGTTCTATGGCTGAAACATAACCAGAAAACTCTTGACCTAAACTCAAAGGAGTCGCATCCTGTAAATGGGTTCGACCTACTTTAATAATATCTTCGAAGTCTTTGGATTTTTTTTGGAATGAACTTTTTAATTTTTCGAGTGCTGGTTTAAGATTATTTACTACGCTCTCAACTGCAGCAATATTAATAGCCGTGGGAAAAGTATCATTTGTTGATTGACTCATGTTTACATGGTCATTCGGGTGAACGGGGCTCTTGCTTCCTAGTTTCCCACCAACAATCTCAATTGCCCGATTAGAAATCACTTCATTAAAGTTCATATTTGTCTGCGTCCCACTTCCAGTCTGCCAAACAACTAAAGGGAAATGATCGTCTAATTTTCCATCAATCACCTCATCAGCGGCTTCATGAATAGCAGATTTTATATCTTCTTTTAACTTCCCACTATCATAATTAACAGTAGCTGCAGATTTTTTTATAATACCATAAGCTCGTATGAACTCTCTAGGAAAATGATGATCACCAATCTTAAAATTGTCTAATGATCTCTGCGTTTGCGCTCCATAATATTTTTCAGAAGGAACATCTATTGGACCAAGACTATCACTCTCAGTACGAAATGTCATTAATTTATTTTACCGTCCAAATATCGCCTGCGTTTAACAAGTCTTGAACCTTGCCAGGTCCTTTTGCTTTAATTGCAGAATCAACTTGAGAAACCATTTCAGAATTATAAGTAGGCTTATCTACAGAATATATAACTCCAATCGGTTCTGGCAAAACAGGATGTGATGTCCAATTTGCAATAATATGAGCTAAGTCAAGATTCGTTTCATCATGAACTAGAAGATCATCTAAACTATGCTTTTCCATATCAACAACAGTCGCTTTAAAGCCCTCAAGCTTTATGCCTTTAGTCCCTTTTGAAAAAACCATTGGTTCTCCATGCTTAACCTCAATTACATTATCAAACTTGTCAGCAGAAGTATATTCTTCAAAAGCATTGTCATTAAAAATATTACAATTTTGATATATTTCAATTAATGAACCACCATCATGATGATAAGACCTTTCCAACATTTGAGATAAGTGAGCTTGCCAACGATCTATCGTTCTAGCAACAAATGTGGCTTGGGCTCCTAAAGCCAGAGAAGGCGGATTTAAAGGAATATCTAATGAGCCATAAGGAGTTGCTTTTGTAACCTTTCCCACTTCAGAGGTCGGAGAATACTGTCCTTTTGTTAGGCCATAAATTCTGTTATTAAACAGCAAAATATTCAAATCCATGTTTCGTCTTAATGCATGCATGAAGTGATTTCCGCCAATTGAAAGACCATCTCCATCTCCCGTAACAACCCAAACTGATAAGTCTGGATTTGCAATTTTTACGCCGGAAGCTACTGCTGGAGCTCTACCATGAATGGTATGGAAACCATAGGCATTCATATAATAAGGAAACCTACTTGAACATCCTATACCTGAAACAAATACGAAATCTTCCTTTTTTCTACCAAATGTTGGCATCGTTTTTTGAGTTTGAGCTAAAATTCCGTAATCACCACATCCAGGACACCACCTGACCGACTGGTCGGATTCAAAATCTTTTTTTGTATAAGTTGGAGTATTTACATCTGACATATAATTATTAACCTATCATTTCGTTTACTGTTTCTACAATTTTAGACGCGCTAATTGGTTTCCCATTTACTTGATTAAGTCCTTTAGCGTCTACTAAATATTCTGATCTTATTAATTTAATAAATTGGCCCATATTAATTTCAGGAACCAAAACATTTTTAAACTTGATTATAATCTCACCTAGATCTTTTGGCAATGGACTAATCCACCTAATATGAACATGTGAAACACTTTTTTTATGCTCATGCAATGTCTCTACTGCTGATCTACAGGAACCGAATGTTCCACCCCAACTTAAAATTAAAACATCTCCATTTTCTTCACCAAAGACTTCTGTCTCCGCAATATCATTTTGGATTCTATTGACTTTTTCTTGTCTTAATTCAACCATTCGGTGGTGGTTGTCTGGATCATAACTTACGTGTCCCGTATTTTCTGCTTTTTCAAGACCACCAATTCTATGCTCTAGACCAGGAACGCCAGGAATTGCCCATGGCCTCGACAAAGTTTCTTCATCCCTTTTGTAAGGCATAAACTCCTCGCCATCCTTGACGCCTTGAATAAATTCAACATCAATAGGGTCTAAATTATCTACGTCAGGTATTTTCCAAGGCTCAGAACCATTTGCTAAATACCCATCGGTTAAAAGCACAACTGGCGTCATATACTTGAGCGCAATTCTTGAGGCTTCATAAGCAGCATAAAAGCAATCACCTGGAGTGGCTGCAGCAACTACGGGCAATGGTGCTTCACCATTTCTTCCGTAAAGAGCCTGATTTAAATCAGATTGTTCTGTCTTTGTAGGTAAGCCAGTACTCGGCCCACCTCTCTGAACATTTATAATAACCATAGGAAGTTCAGTCATTACGGCTAACCCCATAGCTTCACCTTTTAATGCAATTCCAGGACCTGAAGTAGACGTAACAGCAAGATTACCTGTAAAAGAAGCTCCTATAATCGAACAAATACCTGCTATTTCATCTTCAGCCTGAAATGTTTGAACCCCAAAGTGTTTCCAGGCTGCAAGTGTATGCAATATATCACTAGCCGGTGTAATTGGATATCCTCCAAAAAATAATTTTAGTCCTGATTTTTCAGAGGCAGCAAGAAGACCAAGGGAAGTAGCATGGTTTCCATTTATATTTCTGTAAGTACCTTCAGGAAGAACAGCCTTCTCTACTTTAAATCTTGTGGTAAATAATTCTGTTGTGTCTGCGTAGTTATAACCAGCATACATTGCTTTTTTATTTGCCTCAATAATCACATCTTTTCCAGCAAATTTTTTCTCAAGCCATTTTTCAGTGGCCTCAAGAGGCCTATCATACATGTAGTATAATACACCCAGGGCAAAAAAGTTTTTTGTCCTTATGACAAACTTAGGGGACAACTCAATACCTTCGCAAGCAGCTGTAACAAGCTTGTTCATCTCGATTGGAATTACCGTAAAATAATCATCGAGCGTTCCATCCTCTACTGGATTACTATCGTAACCAGCAAAATTAAGGTTTTTCTTCGTAAAAGAATCTGTATTGATGATTATAGTCCCGCCTGGAGTAATTTCTTTTTGATGAACTTTCAGGGCAGCTGGGTTCATAGCAACTAGCACATCCGGGTCATCACCAGGAGTATGGATATCTTTTGAACTAAAGTGAATTTGAAATGCACTAACTCCAGCTAATGAGCCAGCAGGAGCTCTGATTTCAGCTGGGAAATCTGGTAAAGTACTTAAATCATTACCAATGGATGCAGTCGTTTCCGTAAAGCGCCCACCTGTAAGCTGCATTCCATCGCCTGAATCTCCGGCAAACCGAATAACAGCATCATCAATCGTTTTAAATGTTTTTCCCATGGTTCAATTCTACTTTAAATTTTTAAATAATATGTTATGCACTGTTTCAAATTTGTTGCTATAAATACAAATTTTTCAAAACATTTTAGGCTTTAAGTTACCAAAGTAGCATCGATGTCAAAAGGTATTCTAAAGATTACAAAAATTTTTTGAATTGGTTTTTTATAGATTTTTAAATCTTTAAATTTACCCAATGAATACTAGAGAAAAAGTTAGACTGACAACCCTTAGTCACGGCGCGGGCTGAGCATGTAAAATCGGTCCTGCGGACTTAGCCCAGGTTCTGGGTAATGTAAAAATGAATACAAATGACTCTGTTATTACGGACTATACTAGTACGGATGATGCAGCGGTAGTGCGCCTTAGCGATGGTAAAATCATATTGCAGACTGTTGATTTTTTCACCCCCATTGTTGATGACCCATACACATTTGGTCAAATATCCGCAGCAAATTCACTTTCAGATATATATGCCATGGGTGGAAAACCTTTATTCGCATTAAATATTGTCGCTTTCCCTATCCAAAAATTATCCAACACGATACTCTCTGAAATTATGCAGGGCGGTGCCGATAAAGCCGCAGAAGCCGGAATTCCGATAGTTGGCGGTCATTCTATTGACGACAATGAGCCAAAATATGGATTAGTAGTGACAGGAGAAGCAATTGAAAAAAACATATGGACAAATGCTGGCGCTAAACCAGGCGATCATTTAATACTTACAAAACCCATCGGCACTGGCATTATTTCGACTGCGATAAAGAAAGAGAAAGCCTCGCAGGCTGTTACCGATTCGGCCTCAGAATCAATGAAAGAACTAAACAAAAAAGCTTCCGAGGTTGCTCAAAATCTTCAACCGAATGCTGTAACAGACGTTACTGGATTTGGTCTTGTTGGACATCTAATTGAAGTTTGTAATGCTAGCAATGTATCTGCTAATATCGATTTTAAGGAAATCGAATTTTTACATGGAGCAATAGACTTAGTCAATGAAGGCATTATGCCAGGAGGCTCAAAACGAAATTTAGACCATGCGGAAAATTTTACTACTTTTAGTTCTAAACTCTCTTTTAATCAAAAATTACTGCTTTGTGATGCTCAAACTTCTGGAGGTTTACTAATTTCATTACAGCCAAAAGATGCAGAAAAATTTTTAAATGAGTTCGGTGGAAAAGCAAAAAAAATTGGAGAAATTGAACCTAGAAAGGTCAACCCCATCACAGTTAACTTCTAAAAACGACTCTAATTAGCTTTATATACGATTAAATTTGTCGTATATAATGTTTGGTTTTATCTACGTACTATTTCTATACTTTCAGTCTCAAAATGTTGAAAATTACAAAAAAAGTAGAGTACGCATTAATTGCAATAAGACATCTTCAAGAAAATCAAGATGCCCTTGTTTCTGTTTCTGATTTATCGGCTTCATACGGTATTCCAAAAGAAATTCTAGCTAAAACATTACAAAAACTTGCTAGTGCTAATATTGTTAAATCGTACAAAGGACCTACCGGCGGTTATAAAGCATCGAAAAAGATAGCGAAAACAACTTTAAATGATTTTTTTGAAATTTTAGAGGGCCCGACTGCTATAATGGATTGTTACTTTCAAGATGGTTGCGATCATTTGAATAGTTGCAATATTCGTACTCCGATAAATAAAATAAATGATTCTATAAGAAACCTTTTTAATAATCTAACACTAGCAGATATTTCACAATGAACTTAAAAAATAAGATAATTGATGTTTTAAAACAATGTTATGACCCAGAAATCCCAATTGATTTATGGAACCTCGGCCTCATTTATAACATTGATATCCTTCAAAAAGAAAATAATGTGTCAGATGTTAACGTTCTAATGTCTTTGACAACCCCTGGCTGTACAATGGGTCAAAGTATGGCAGATGATATAAAAGTAAAAGTTTCTTCAATTTCAAATATTAATGAAGTAAATGTTAAAGTGACATTTGATCCTCCATGGGAGCCTGAGATGATGACTCAGGAGGCACGAGAAAAATTAGGTTTTGATAATGAAGTACAGAAAGTCAAAAAAGAGGAGCTTGAAACAACATGGGAATAAATGATATTAAAGAACAAAAAGCATCCATAGAAAAAGAGCAAAATGATTTTAAAGATGCTCAAATCTATGTTTCAAAAAAAGCTGTAACTAGATTGAAAGCCGTAATGTCTTCTGAAGGGAAAAGCGATTATTTTTTAAGAATGTCCGTTGATAGCGGTGGGTGTTCAGGGATGAACTATAAAATGGATTTTGATAAAGAGCAAGATACCTTTGATAAAGTTTTCAACCAGAATGGCTTAAATGTGATATGTGATTTGAAAAGCTGGTTGTATCTAAAAAACATTACAATTGACTATTCTGATGATATGCTCAATGGTGGGTTCAAAATTGAAAACCCGAACGCTGAAAGAACTTGTGGCTGTGGCACCTCTTTTTCAGCTTAAAAGACTAATTTGATGGAGAGTAGAGTATGAATCAAAATAAAAATGCAGTAATCGATCAAAGAGTAAAAGAAGATTATAAATATGGCTTTGTTACCGACATAGAGTCAGATACTCTCGCACCCGGAATTAGTGAAAAAACAATTCACTTTATTTCAGAAAAAAAGAAAGAGCCTTCTTGGTTGCTTGCTTGGCGTTTGAAGGCTTACCGAAAATGGCTAAAAATGAAAGAACCTGACTGGCAAAATGTCAAATATGCAAAGATTGATTATCAGGATATAAGTTACTTCTCTGCTCCAAAAAAAAATGAATTGAAAAGTTTAGATGAACTAGATCCAGAACTTTTAAGCACTTACAACAAATTGGGTATTCCATTAGATGAACAAAAAATGATGAATGGAATCGCCGTTGATGCAGTTTTTGACAGTGTTTCTGTCGCAACTACTTTTCGAGAAGAGCTAAAAAGTCATGGAGTGATATTCTGTAGTTTTTCGGAAGCAGCAGTTGATTATCCAGAAATAGTGAAAAAATATTTAGGCAGTGTCATCCCACACACTGATAATTATTTTGCCTGCCTTAATTCTGCCGTTTTTACTGATGGCTCCTTTGTATTTATTCCAAAAGGCGTCAAATGTCCTATGGAGCTTTCAACCTATTTTAGAATAAATGAGGCAAAGACTGGGCAATTTGAAAGGACACTGATTATTGCGGAGGAAGGCAGTTCTGTAAGCTATCTAGAAGGATGTACGGCTCCAATGCGAGACGAAAACCAGTTGCATGCAGCAGTCGTAGAGCTTGTAGCTCTTGATAATGCTACAATAAAGTATTCGACTGTTCAAAATTGGTATCCTGGAAACCCAGAAACTGGAGAAGGCGGGATTTATAATTTTGTTACAAAACGTGGACTTTGTTCTGGAAAAAATTCTCGGATATCATGGACTCAAGTAGAAACCGGTTCGGCAGTAACATGGAAGTATCCCAGTTGCATTTTAAAAGGAGATAATTCTGTAGGTGAGTTTTATTCCGTAGCCCTTACAAATAACAGACAACAAGCCGACACCGGAACGAAAATGATTCACATCGGTAAAAACACCAAAAGTACCATTATATCTAAAGGCATCTCAGCAGGTAAAGGTCAGCAAACTTACCGAGGAGAAGTTAAAATAATGAAAAGCGCCGATAATGCTAGAAACTTTTCCCAATGTGATTCTATCTTAATTGGAGATAGATGTGGAGCGCACACATTCCCGTATATAGATGTAAGAAACCAATCTGCTACAATGGAACACGAAGCATCAACGTCAAAAATTGGTGAAGATCAGTTATTCTATTGTAACCAAAGAGGTATAAATACAGAAGATGCAGTTTCTATGATTGTTAATGGCTTTTGCAAAGAAGTATTTAATGAGCTTCCAATGGAGTTTGCCATGGAAGCAACAAAATTAATGGAAGTTAGTCTAGAAGGCAGTGTTGGTTAATGAAGGATTCGTTATGTTAGAAATAAAAAATTTGCACGTTGAAGTAGAGGGAAAGCAAATATTAAATGGTATTGACCTTGATGTTAAGTCAGGT
Organism: uncultured bacterium; assembly: GCA_905478065.1. GTDB lineage: Bacteria > Fidelibacterota > Marinisomatia > Marinisomatales > UBA1611 > TMED80. The sequence continues at coordinate 13,540 of CAJQGZ010000035.1, forward strand.
GAAATGCATGCAATTATGGGTTTAAATGGTTCCGGTAAAAGCACACTCTCAAATGCTATAACTGGTCGTGAGAACTATAATGTCACTAAAGGAGATATTGTCTATAAAAATGATTCGATAATTGAAATGGAGCCAGATCAAAGAGCCTTAGCTGGAATTTTTATGTCATTTCAATATCCTACGGTTATCCCAGGAGTGAACAATACCTATTTTCTAAGGGCAGCTGTTAACGCAAAAAGGAAATACAATGGCCAAAAAGAATATGATGCAGCAAGCTTTCTAAAACTTGTCAAAAGCAAATTGAAAGAAGTTGACATGGACTCAAAATATCTCAAACGTGCAGTTAATGAAGGTTTCTCTGGTGGAGAGAAAAAAAGAAACGAAATGTTACAATTATTATGCTTAGAACCAGAATTAGCAATCATGGATGAAACAGATTCCGGGTTAGATATCGATGCTCTTAAAATCATTTCTAGAGGTATAAATAATTATAAAGACAAGAATAGAAGCTTTCTAGTAATAACTCATTATCAAAGACTATTGAAATACATTGAACCAGATGTAGTTCATGTTTTGATTGACGGTAAAATCATAAAATCTGGTGGAAAAGAGCTAGCACTTGAACTTGAAGAGAAAGGATATGGCTGGTTAGAACAATGAATCTAAATGATTACCAAACCGAGTTTAATAAACTAATTGCTCAACAATCTTTTTCTTCAGATTCTCACCCGCAAAGAAATAACACTTTTTCCAAATTTTTGGATTCTGGCATACCGACAAAAAAATGGGAGGCTTGGAGACACACAGACTTATCTTTTTTAAACAAAAACAACTTTAGAGTTTCAAGGCCAGATGATTCGCAAATCGATTCAATCGATATTTCTAACTACAAAATTGCAAATACATATACTATCATCATCATTAACGGCTATTTCATAGAAGGCAGTTCAGTTCTACCGAAAGAGTTAAAAGTTTCAACGTATACAGACAAAAATAATTGGAATCCAAAAAATAAAAAAGAGAATCCATTTGAACTGTTAAATGCATCTTTATCTGATAGCAATATAGCAATTGTGATTGAGCCAAATGCATCCATTGAAAAACCTATACACATTCTTTTTTTATGCACTGGAAAGGATAATTTAATGATTAACCCGCAGATCACTATGGACATTTCCCGTTCAAGTTCTGCTACCATTATTGAGCAATATGTAAGCGACACTTCTTCTTTTTTTCAGAACACTTCTGTATTTGCTTCAATTGAAAAAAACGCATCATTAAATCACATTCGAATTCACTCAAACTCTGATGAGACAGCAAATATTTCAGGCCTGCATGTTACCCAGAGCGATGACTCAAACTATAATTACTTTCAACTTGTTGATGGAGGAGCCTTACAAAGGTCAGATATTTATACAGATCTTGAAGGAAAAAATGCTACATGCTCTTTATCTGGGCTAACTCTTTTAGATAAAAAACAACACTCAGCTACATACATAACTAGCGACCATATCATGCCTCAGTGTGAGAGTTCTCAAAATTTTAAATCTGTTCTAAATGGTCATTCATCTGGCGTTTTTAATGGTAGGACTATTGTAAGAGAAGATTCCCAAAAAACAAATTCAAAACAGTCTAATAAAAATTTACTACTTTCTGATCAAGCAATAATGAATTCAAACCCTCAATTAGAAATTTATGCTGATGATGTTAAATGTGCGCATGGGTCAACTACTGGAGCTTTAGATAATGAAGCATTATTCTACATGCAATCTCGAGGAATAAATCGAAAAGATTCAATTTCATTGCTTATCAGAGGGTTTGTCTCAGAATTAATTAATGACATTAAAAGCGAAGATTTAAAGAACCATCTCTTTACCAGATTTGATAGATGGCTTCTAAATAACAATCAATAATGAGTATCAATGAAACGTTAAATGAAATTGAAGATATTTTTTCAATTTTTGATGACCCTAAAGATAGATTCGCTCAATTAATGGATATTGCAAAAGAAACAGAAGGTCTATCGGACAATGAACGCATAGATAACGCAAAAGTATCTGGTTGCACCTCTCAGGCCTGGGTTATCTGTGAAAAAAGAGATAAAAACTATTTCTTTAAATGCGATTCAGATGCGTTAATTGTGAAAGGACTTCTTGCTCTGCTGTGTAAGATATATAGTGGGCACGAATCAAAAGAAATCCAAGCTGTAAACCATGCAGACATATTAAAAACTGTTGGACTATCTGGCCTTATTAGTATTCAAAGAACGAATGGGTTTGCTAGCGCCGTAACTAAAATACATGAAATGAGTACATGAATAATACTGAAAAACGAATTAGACTTTTAAGGGATGTAGAAGCAAACATGGTTCCCTCTGGCGATAAAGTGAAGCTTGTAGAGGGCAACATAGTTCAAATAACGCAATCATTAGGTGGTAACCACACTGTTATAATTAATGGTAATATGGCTCAAATCAGTGCGGAGAACTCAGACGCATTAGGATTGAAAGCCGTAAAGGAAAATAATCCAATGACGGGTTCAGAGTTTTCTGAAAAGCTGGTTTGGGACCAATTAAAAACTTGTTATGACCCAGAAATACCAGTAAATATTGTTGAATTAGGATTGATTTATGATTTAAGTATCAATGATGCTGAAAACGGCGATAAAAATGTTGTCATCATGATGACTTTAACTGCACCAGGTTGTGGAATGGGACCCGTAATTGCTGATGAAGTTGATCGGAAAGTTAGTGCATTAAATAATGTGGAAAGTGTGAAAGTAGAACTGGTTTGGGAGCCACAATGGAATCAAGGTATGATGTCCGAGGCCGCTCAACTCGAGCTTGGAATGTTTTAATTCTCAAATGTCTACTCTAGTAAATAAATCTGAATTTCCAATATTTAAAAATAGAAAGCTCACTTATCTAGACAGCGCATCAACATCACAAAAACCGAAGGTTGTCTTAGATGCGATGAGAAATGTTTACGAAAACTCAAACGCTAACGTACACAGAGCCCTTTATGATTTAGGTTCAGAATCTACTGAATTATACGAATCCTCAAGAGAACTCATAGCAAATTTTATTAATGCTAATTCCTCTAAAGAAATAATTTTTACAAGCGGCGCAACCGCATCCATTAACCTTTTAGCCTATTCTATTGGATCTCAATTAAAAGAGGATGATGAGGTATTAATTAGCCATATGGAGCATCATGCAAATATTGTTCCTTGGCAACAGTTAGTTAAAAGAACTGGTATAAAACTAAAATACCTTCCTCTTACAGGTTCAGGAGAAATAGACTTATCTAAGAGTAGTGAACTTATTACTGCAAAAACAAAAATAGTTTCTCTTACGCACATGTCAAATGTCTTAGGAACGATTAACCCAATAAAAGAAATTGCTAAGCTAACAAAAATGGTAGGAGCAATATTCATTGTTGACGGCGCGCAAAGCGTATCTCACATGCCGGTAAATGTCCAAGACTTAGAGTGCGATTTCTTAGCTTTTTCTGGTCACAAAATGTTAGGCCCCACAGGCGTTGGTATTCTTTGGGGTAAATTTGAATTACTTAATAACTTGGACCCTTTTCTAAGCGGTGGAGAAATGATTGAAAAAGTCACACTTGAAGAGTCGACTTGGAATGAAGTCCCCTATAAATTTGAAGCAGGAACGCCAAATTATGTTCAAGCAATTGGACTAGGTGCTGCAGTAAAATTTCTTTCCAAAATTGGTATGGAAAATGTGCATAACTATGAAAAAGAGTTGACCTCATATGCAATTGAAAAACTTCAATCTATACCAAACTTAAATATTCATGGTTCGCCTAAAAATAGAGGCAGTGTCATTAGTTTTAATATTGAGAAAATTCATCCTCAAGACCTCGCTCAATTTTTAAATGAAGATAATATTTGCATCCGGGTTGGACACCACTGCGCTCAGCCCCTTCTTGAGACTCTTAATGAAACTTCAACTGCTCGAGCTAGTTTTTATATCTATAATGATTTTTCAGACATTGATAAATTAGTAGATTCTATTAAATCAACAATAAGCTACTTTTAAAATGGAAACAATTTTATTAGATGACTTTTTAGATAATGGCATTATCAGGGAAAAATCTTTTAGAGAAAAAATCGATTCAATGGACTTTAATCTTTTTAATAAAAAAAAAGTGATTATAAAGGGTTGCGCAGGAGTGCCTGTTCCTACTTGGGCTTATTTAATTATTGTGGCCAATCTTGCTCAAGTAGCCGATAAAATATATTTTGGCGAGCCACGCCATGCTGTGAAAATATTTAACAGAGATAAATAATTATGCCCGACCGAGTTAGCTGGAAAAGATATTTCATGAATATTGCTATGGAAGTAGCGACTAGGTCGACATGTGAGCGTAAGAATGTTGGTGCTGTGATCGTTAGAGATAAAACTATTTTATCAACAGGATATAATGGCAGCATTAAGGGTTTAAAACATTGCGATGAGGTCGGACACGAGATGGTTGATGGCCACTGCGTTAGGACTACTCATGCAGAAGCAAATGCAATTGTACAAGCCGCAAAAAATGGTGTTAGTATCAATAAATCAGAAATATTTGTAACAGCTTCACCTTGCTATAATTGTTTCAAATTAATTGCAAACTCGGGAATTAAGACTATTTACTATGATGAGTTTTATCGAGACGAAAGAATCATTAAGTATGCAACAGAAGCAAATATAGAATTGATAGCCATGGATTAGTTCTTTAATTTTTTGTATGCAAGTAGCCAAAATCCATTATAATGATAAAAATGCTCCCTCTGCATTTACTAAATCTCTAAAAGACACAGGCTTTGGCCTTATTGTTAATCATCCCATATTACCAGAATTAATTAAAACTGTATACAGAGAATGGAAAGATTTTTTTGAATCAGAATTAAAACATACTTTTTTATTTGATCCTTTAAGACAAGATGGTTATTTCCCTTTGGGCACAGAAAATGCAAAAGGATACAGCGCAAAAGACCACAAAGAATTCTTCCATTTTTATTTATGGGGAAGAACTCCAGACTCTATTTCGCCTGCAACTAAAGAATTATATGACAGTCTAGTTAATATTACTTCTCTTCTTTTAGAATGGATTGAGCTAAACACCCCACCTGAAATTCGTTCTAAATTTAGCGAACCATTAAAAGATATGATCAAAGACAGTAAAACAAATTTACTAAGAATCATTCATTATCCCCCTTTTATCGGGAGTGAAGACTCGCAATCCTTAAGAGCAGCACCTCACGAAGATATAAACCTTATTACCTTATTAGTTGCAGGAACAGAACCCGGGCTTGAAGCTCAAGATAAAAACGGGAATTGGCATAAAATTTCTACTGACCCAGGAACAATTATTGTGAATATTGGAGATATGCTTAAAGAAGTTTCAGGTGGCTATTACCCCTCGACCACTCATCGAGTAGTAAATCCCGAATCAGAATCCGCAAATAATAGTCGTTTTTCAATGCCTCTGTTTTTACATCCTAGAGATAACGTACAACTTTCAGCGCATTATACTGCAAAGACATATCTAAAAGAACGACTATTTGAGATCGGACTAAAAACCTAATTATATTTTTCAAATCAGTTTAGTTAATGGATAATCCAGTACTGATGGTAGGCCTTTTAGTTATTTTTGGAATCTTGGCTTTGGAAGGATTCCTAGCAAGAATTAAAGCGCTACCTCGCTAAACTTTTTGATACAAGTTCTGCAATATCCATTACTTTCATATTTTCATCGTTCCCCGTTACTTTCATTCCATCTTCCATCATTATGTTACAAAAGTTGCATGCAGTTGCAACTGTAGTTGCTCCAGTTTCAGC
>CAJQGZ010000036.1 GCA_905478065.1 uncultured bacterium
ATTGTCGACAGAATCAATAATGTTCGATCTAGAAATGCGCAATGGTATCCCGTTAAAAGACAAGATATTTTGTAGCATTATTTTTAGATAAAGGAGACTAGAACATATTGTTTTATTTTATTTTTTCTAAAAATATAAAATCACCAAAAAGCCCCACATCTGTGGGGTTTTTTACTATAAACCAAAATATTTTTTAACTTTTTTTTTAAAGATGAGTCTAATTGGTATAGAGTAATAAAAATAAAAAGGCATTATTATGATTAAATATTTATTAATTATTATTATCTTTTTGTCTTCTGTATTTGCTGATGGCCCCGGTAATAAACGTTGGAAAAAAGGGCATAAGAAACACTACAGATATAAAAAACATAAAACCCACAAAGTAGTACATCACACTAGACCAAATGTAAAAATTAAATATGGATATCATTGGTGTTTAACTCCATGGAGGAACCTTTATCCAAGACATAACCATAATAATGTGGTGGTTATAAAAAATGAAGATAATGTTTTAAATGATAGTTCAGATGTTTTTGAAAAAATTCAACAATTAGGCGCTTTAAAAGAAAGTGGTCTAATCACTGAAAAAGAATTTTTAAAAGCAAAAAAAGGACTATTAAAGAAGATTTAAAATAAAATAGAGGGCATCAAAAAACTATTTGATAATTTTGTTGGCGTGCTCAAGTTCTGTTTCGGATAGATACTGAGTGTATCCTTAAATTTTTTCAACGACTAAAAAAACACTTTTTATCTGAGCTCATAAATTTTATACTAGAATTTGTTTTTTATCTTCCTGAGTATTTTCATAAAAATCAGTGATGTATGGTTTAAGTATGTACATTGCCTCGTCAACATCTTGTACAATAATAATATTTTTAAAATCATTTTTACCGATTAGGTTCTTCTTCAGAGGCTCTGATTTCATCCAATCAATTAAGCCTCCCCACATTCCTCCTAATAATATTATTGGTCTCTCAGAAATGTGTTGGACTTGAATTAATTGCCATGTGTACAATAATTCAAGGATTGTACCAATCCCACCTGGGGTTACGATTACAGCGTGACTGATACGCATAAATTCATCTAATCTTGATGAGAACCTTTTATGATGGTAAGTAACATCAAGGTGGTCATTGGGGGTTGTTTCAAAGGGTAAATCAATATGGAGTCCAAATGATTTTGAATCTGATCCACCATCCTTAGCGCCTGCATTTGCTGCTTCCATTAGACCTGGCCCGCCACCAGTGACAATATCTGTTTTATTTTGAGCAAGCTTTTTAGCAAGTGTATATACTTGAGTGTAGTCAGAAGTTCCTTCTTTTATTCTTGCAGACCCAAAAATACTCACTCTATAATAATTGCTTCCAATCTCTGTAACTAAAGAGTCTAAATCGGCTACAATATTATTTAGCTGTTGAATTTTTTTTGAAAGAAACTTCCTTACTACTTTTTCTTTAATTTGCATCTAAATCTCACTTTCATATTCCTTTAAACATTAACTGCCTTGGAATATAATGTAAAGATTAATGCTTTGATTGATTAATTAATCATAAAAATTCACTTTTTAGTTTTTTGTTTGTGGAAAAATAATATTTTTAATTATATATTGAGTTAATATAAAATAAGAAAAATATAAGGTATAAAGAATTATGAGCGATGATAGTATTTTTGATGATATAAATCTGACAAAGAAAAAGACGATTACAAATGGTAAGAAGTATGACTTCTATGTATTTAAAACTCTCAAACTGGAAAAAGAGATTTCTAAAGGTAAGTTTGGAAAAGGCGATACCTCAATAAGTCAAATTAAGAATTATAAACTTATTGATGATGAAGGTGATGATCTGCTAGATGTAAAGTTACAGTGTTCTAAAAAGTTAGATGATGCAATGACTGGATTTACACCAAAAGAAGCAAAAAAAGTAATGGACGAGGTTCTTAAAAGGTTGATGAAGATAGGTCTAGTTAAAGTATAAAATTTTTTAGGTCCAATTTTTAGTTAAGCCCCACTTACGTGGGGTTTTTAATTTTCGGGATACAATTAATGCGATTGATTCTCAATTTCATTTTTATTAAATTCCAGATACTTATGAAATCGAAATGTTGCAAAAAATTCAAGAAAAAAGGCAAGTGGTGCAAAAAATGCCCGAAACTCAAAAAGCCCAATAATTAGCCCAGGAATTTTTTTTAGTTTTTTGACCTCAATTTTTTTAACCTAATCATACTTATTGAGTCTAATCATTATAATCAACCAAAATTTTGTAAAAAAACCATAAAAAGAGAAAGTCTAAAATGAAACTAATTATCACACTTTTTATTTTATCAGTATCCATTTACAGTCAGTGTGAAGACGGAGAATTTTCTACAAATGGAATTCTAGATAGTATTAGTGTAGAAATTTTTAATGATGACGAATCTGTAAATGCATATAGCGTTTATTCTTGGACTTCTGATGAGCTTAATAGAATATTATCTGGCAATGGAATTCCAAATCATGAGGTTGGAACATTTCCTAACCCAAATAACCCGAACACTATCAGTGAGCAAAATGTAAATGAATCTTTTACGCTCTGTCCAACATTAGTTTCAGAGAATGGTGAGCCAGCTGGAGGTCCCGCTGGTGCGATAGCTTTCGCTATTAACAGTGTGAAATTTGATCCTGCCACTGCAGGAAGGTGCAATGATGATGGTGAATGCAGTCTTGCTCAGGGACAAGGAAATTGGAGCATAGAGGCTCTTGGTCATGAGACATTTGACTTTGGCGATGACATGAATCATGCTCATGTGCAGCCAACGGGGGAATATCACTATCATGGTATGCCAGAATTACTAATAGATTTTTTAGGAGATAATCAAGGTATGACTCTTGTTGGGTGGGCCTCAGATGGTTTTCCAGTTTATGCCAGGTACGGTTACACAGATTCAAATGATTCAACTAGTGAATTAATATCGCTTCAACCAAGTTATAGATTGAAATCTGAACCTGATCTAAACCGTCCAGAAACGTTAACCTCCTTAGCAGGTGGACCTGGACAGGGCGGAACAACGCCTAATACACCAATACCGATGGGCGCTTTTACTCAAGATTTTGAATATGTTGAAGGATTAGGAGATTTAGATGAGTGTAATGGCAGGTTTGGAGTCACTCCAGAATTCCCAAATGGTATCTATTACTATTCAGTCACTGATGATTTTCCATATTTTACAAGGTGCTTGAAAGGTGAATTTGACACTGCTGGTGGTGGCGGTGGTGTTGTGGATTGTGAAGATGTACCCGCCGGTTTACCATGTTGTGGCGATGGCGCATGTGGTGGCCCTGAAACAGAAGATAATTGTCCAATTGATTGTGCAACATCGATTGTTCCTCCAGAATTAAATAGTTTTAGTCTTTCTGCTGATAGTGTAAATACTAGTCTCAATGCAGCTATTGTTATCTACAATATTGGAGCTAGTTCCTATAATGCTACTCTTTCTAGCTATTCTTTGAAATTAATATTAAATGGTGGTCCAATTAACGGAGGAGAAATAATTGAAGAGTCGGGACTATTTAATGAAGGGCTCTATGAAACTACAATCTCTGGATATTTTTTATTTCCAGCTGAGTCTAGTGAGGGGCAATGGAATGTAAGAGTTGAATTAAATGATATAAACGATAATTCAATAAATTTGAGCCCAAGTGATTTAGCGCAAAAAAACTTTCAAAATTACATCATTGTTGATAATGCTTCTCTGGGAATACCAGGAGCTGAATTACCATTACATTTTTCTTTAGATCAAAATTTCCCTAACCCGTTTAACCCCTTGACCTCCCTAAGATATGCAATTCCAGAGAGTGCAATTGTAAAAATAACTGTTTATGATGTTCTAGGAAATATTATCAAAAATATTATAAACGAAAAACAATCACCGGGATTTAAAACAGTGCAATGGGATGCAACAAATAATTTAGGCGAACCAGTTTCTGCTGGATTATATATCTACAGTATAGAAGCCGGGGATTTTAGACAAACAAGAAAAATGATACTTTTAAAATAAGCATATATTTTTCAATATTTTAAACCCCACATTAGTGGGGTTTTTTGTTCATAAGAATTTTTGTAGATTTTTATTTATTTTATTAAATACTTAAGGATTATATATGAGCAATAAAATACCAATTACGCACATGTTTACAGACAAAAGCGGTCATACTCGATTTAAAGAGAAATTTTTGCCTTTAGAGCCAAAAACAGGACTTGGGTCAGTTGGGTCATTTTCAAATTTATTCGTCAATCAAATTTTGAAAGATAATTTGGGGGATATAAAAATGCAATTTGCTGTAACGCCAGTACCAAATTTAAGTAATGGAGAAGGTCCAAAATTAGCTCACACAGCACCGCGTAGACAGCTAGTAATTACATTAGATGGGTACCTTGAGTTTAAAAGCTGTGATATTGAAGCGCCAGATCAGGAGCATCAAGCAATAATTAGCAAGGGCAATATCCTTCTAGCAGATGACCTAGAAGGGGCCGGCCATGTGTGGAGTTTTTTGAAAGATGAAGAAGGGCAAATGCTTCCATGGGTCAGGTGTTATGTCCATCTTGGCGAAGAATATGAACACTTTATATCAGATCTAATAATTTAATTTAGGATTTTTGTTAAAAATATTAACTCTTGTTAAGAAATGATCTGAGACATGAGTATATCTTTGACTTAGGGCGTGTTATTCTTGTAAAGTTTCCAATAATAAAACAAGAAAGAATAGTCCAAATGAAAAATATACTAAGATTATACACCATCATTTCCATTAGTTTGCTTTTTGTAAATAAAGTAAGCGCTAACGTGGATTTAACGGTTAAATCCTTAACGACACAAAATGAGTATGTTACAACTTACTCAGGTTCTGAATATTTACAAGGCACATTAGAGATTGGCATTACAACTGATGAAAATATTAATCACGTGCAGATGGGTATGAATCATTACAATAGCATGGGCTTAGGTTTGCCCTATGGTGGTTTAGTAGAGCAGTACGACTTTTCTATGTCATCACTTTCAGGGGCAACTATATACGGATATCATAATATGTTCCCACAAGAATATTATATACCTGCTGGCACTACTGATGAAACTCTTATGTACATCCCGATTCTAATTTCTGAAAATAATGATGAAGAATTTTGTATACAATATCCAGATTTTAAAGATCTTGAGGGGAATTCATTAGTTGTGAATTTAGGCGATGAATCTTGTATTTCAATTGATGAGCTTACCAGACTTGATTCCAATACTACAGATTCAAACACATTAACCATTCAGATAATTGATTCATCTACTGGAGATGGAATTGAGGGTGTGATAGGTAATATTTACAACTTTAATACCAATACGCTACCTTCACTTTCTTTATCTTTTGTGACAAATGACTCTGGGTATGCATTCCTCGAAGACTATCCTAATAGTACTGGAGCTATTGAGGTCTATAGACAAGGCTATCAGCCTTCATACCAGGAATATAACTTTTCAGGATCAGAGCAGGTAACTATATCTATGGAACCTAATGGTTTTACAGATGGTGAAACAGACACTCTAGTAATGCAGTTTACCGATTCAAATACTGGTCAAGGTATTGAGGGGGTCTCAGTAAGTATTTATTTACCAAGTATGACTGGTGAGGATTGTTGGAATGGTGCTTGTACTATTTTTGAAACAACGGATGACTCTGGGTTTATCACAGTTCAAGATTTTCCATTAGGTCCTGGTTGGATGGAATCATATGTAGCTGGTTATAATCCTATCAGCACACAGTTCACATTTTCCGGTTCAGAGCAACTCTCATTTACTATGGAGCCTTACGGGGATTTTGAAGGTGAAACAGACACATTAGTTGTTCAAGTTGTTGACTCAAATACGGGACAGGGCATTGCTGGTGCGGAAGGTACTATTTGGAGTTTTAGTGGCAATAATAACTTTTTGGGGGAAGAGGTAGTTTTTCCGTTTGTTACAAATGAAGACGGGTATGTTTCCATTGATAATTTCCCGATTGGTTATGGTTTTGCAGAAATAATTACGCAAGGATATTTACCGGGATTTTTACAGTTTGAGTTTACTGGCTCTCAAGAATTTACCATTAGCATGAATTCTTCCGATGATGTAGGCGATAACTTTGAATCATTAGTTTTTCAATTTGTTGATGCTCAAAATGGTGAAGCAATTGAAAATGTAATGGGTTTTGCAATGAATTATAGCGAGGGTATTATTCCTTCAATGTCATTTGATTTTATTTCAGATGAATTTGGTTTCGCTTATCTGGACTTTCCGTTAGGCGCTGGAGTAATAGATGCTTATACAGTTGGTTACGAACATATAAATTTACAATTCGAGTTTTCAGGTAATGAGACAATCATTGTAGAGATGCAAAGTTTAGATCAATTTAACTCCGCATCAATCTCTGGAATAGTTGGGTATGAATTAGAACAAAATAGTTTTCTTACTCCATTTGTATTTGCAATGAATACTGATGCTTCACTGAACTCATATTGTTCATCCGTTGCGGTAGATGGTACTGGAAATTATGAGCTACCACTCAGCCCTGGAGAGTATGTTATTGGTGCACTCTATTTTACGAACCCTAACATTGGTTGGTTTGAAAATGCGAGCGATTCTATTAATGATATGGGTTTTCAATTACAATTTTTTGAAAATTCTATGACCTTTGAAGACGCTACAATCATTCAAGTTAATGAAGGGGAAAGTTTAGGAAATATAAACTTTAATTTTGTATCAAATGACTTTATGGCTTTTAATGGCCAAGCAGGTAATATTGTAATGGGTGAGATTACTAGTGATAATAGCATTAATATGGAATCAACACTTGTTTCAGTAGTTAATATGAATGGTGAAGTTTTATCCGAACAAACAATTGGTCAAGATCAAACCTTTACAATTACTGGATTAGCGCAAAATACAAATTATATTTTGAAAGCTAGCCACGATGAATATGGTTTTGTTGAAAGGTCTTTTTCACCGAACTCTATGGTTCACATTGAAAACATAGAATTCAATTTGAGTGCACTTTCTACCATAAATGATAATAATCAGATACCGAAGGTTTTTACTGTAAGTCAAAATTTTCCTAACCCGTTTAACCCTTTGACAACCCTGCAGTACACGATTCCAGATAATGCAGTTGTAAAAATTACGATTTTCGATAATATGGGTAGATTAGTGAAGAATCTTATGGATGGATATCAAATTGCTGGAAGAAATACTATACAATGGAATGCAACTGATAATATGAGTCAGCCTGTCCCTGCTGGTATGTATATATACAGAATTCAAGCGGGAAGTAATGTCAAAACAAGTAAAATGATTTATTTAAAATAAATAACATAATGGTTAGGCCTCTGAAGCTGGGGGCCTAACTAGTTATATAACTTTTTACATATACTTAATTAAATCTCTAAACGTCTGGTTAGCAGATACGATTGCTCCATCAGCTTGGCCAACAGAAAAAGAGTCGCCACAAATTCCAAGCATTTCATCTTTGTCAAAAAAGTGGCTAGGGTTATTTTGTTCTTTTGAAAAAGCATATTTCCAAAAATGAAGAGATAAATTTGAATAGCTATTAAAGCCCAGATGCTTTAACTGTTGATTTATCATATTATGTCTTTGATCTTGATTTAAGCCTAATAATTTATTTGAAAAATCATTTGAGAAGTTAATTGTAAATATATTTTTATTATTTAATAAGCCTTTTTGTGAATTATTACATATCCATGGTGCATTTATCTCGGATCGAATGATATCGGAGCTTATTTGTTTATTACTTTGAAATGTAGAGGTAAAAAAGCTTTCATATTTTGGATTAGGAAGTTCTTCTATGATATTTTTAAGGGGCTCAATTAATTTAATCGCCTGATCGATAGGCATCGTCAGAATAATCGATCTAGATTTTATTTCGTATGCGTTTGTTTTAACTGTCCAATTCGATTTGGTTTTTTTTAATGATACTACTTTTTGGTTAAGTATTGTATTTATGCCTAGACTTAGAAATTGAGGAATTTTATTCATTCCATATGGAGCTATATAAGTATGATTTGAGTCATTTATTTTTGTTTTTTTAACAATATATTTGTTTTCTAATTCTTCAATTAGATTAGATAGGTCATTGCTTTTAGGACTCAAATACTGGCATCCATAATCTGCAATACCTTCCCCGACTGCTTTTGTAGAGAGACGTCCGCCAATAGTAGTACTCTTTTCAATTAGCAACGTATTTAAACCAGAACGATTGATTTTTCTTGCAATAAATGATCCACTTAAACCAGCGCCAATAATGATAACATCGTATACCATAACAGCTATGTTATTCAAGAATAACTAAAGAATTCAATATATTTCAGTCCTTATTAAAAGCCATACTTAAAAATGTAATTTTTTAAATAAGTTAATGGTTATTGAATCTTATTACTTTCAAACAATATTTTGACATATGTATTTGTTTTAAAAAAAATCACCTTTAAATGTGATTATATTTTTGAAAATAAAACTTAAGTTTTTTATAAATGAAGAACACATACGATAATTGTTATAATAATATAATTAATCTAAATGGTTCTAAATGGACATCATTAAAAACCAAAAAAGGATGGCACCATTTTGAAGTATTTAGTTTTTCTAAAAAAACACAGATTGTATCAATGTTTGCTGTCTGTGATAAAAAAATAATTTTGACTATAAAAAAACCCGAATTGAAAAATAAAGAAAAATGGAAAAGAGGGTGGGTGAAAAATGTCAAGATCTAAAGTATGTCAATTATGTAAAAAAGAGTTTAATACAATGTATCGAATTATAGTTGATAATTCAAAAAAATGGATATTTTCTTGTGAAGTTTGCTTAAAAAGTGCTAAGCCAAATAATAATTTTTATCGATATGGTGGAACTTGGAAAAAATAGTTTCCATTTGTTTAAACTTGTAAAATGAAACTATAACATTTCTTATTTTGAAAAACAATTCCTCTAAATCAGGTATTATAACTATTCTTCGAGATGGAAGAGGAATTATATATAGTACAAATGATAAATCCGATAAAGTTTTTGTTTCAAAAGAATATCTTAACGGTGCCTTTGATCAAGATGAGGTAAAGTATACGGTTCAAAAATCGTATAATTCTTCTTTTAAAAAAGCAA
>CAJQGZ010000037.1 GCA_905478065.1 uncultured bacterium
GAGTAAAAACTAGAAGGTTTGAGAATATTTTAGGCGAAGTAAAGTCAAATATTGAGATTCATAAAGCTGAAGGCTCTCATCCAGGAGGAATCCACCTTGAAATGACGGGACAAAATGTAACAGAATGTACGGGTGGTTTAGATAAAATTTCTGATTCAGACTTAAAAGATCGATACCGCACTCACTGTGACCCAAGACTAAATGCAAATCAAGCAATAGAATTAGCATTTCTAATCGCTGACTGTTTAAGAAAACAATAATGACTATTACAGGTTCAATCAATCTCCCTGGGGACAAATCGATATCTCACAGAGCACTGATGGTTGCATCACTTTCACCACAAATTTCGACTATAAAAAACTTATCAGATGGTAAAGATGTTCAATCAACAGAATATTGCCTAAAACTTTGTGGCATATCTATAAAAAATGGTCTAAATAATGTTAAACTTATAAAAGGAGATACATTTTCTAGCCCTTCAAAAGAGCTTGACTGTGGTAATTCAGGTACTTCTATGCGGTTGCTTTGCGGGTTATTAGCAAGCAAAGGAATAAATGCTACTTTAATAGGAGATAAATCTCTTTCAAACAGACCAATGGAGAGAATAATCAAACCCCTTTTTGAAAGAGGTGTCGATATAAAAAGCATTAATAGTCTTGCACCAATAATAATCAAAAAAAGTGTATTAACTGGTTTTAAATACAAAAATAAAATTTCAAGCGCGCAAGTCAAATCTGCAATTTTACTCTCAGGTTTAACCGCAACTAAGCCTACTTACTACCATGAACCTATATTATCAAGAGACCATACAGAAATAATGCTGAAAAATGTTGGCGTAACTATTAAGAAAGCAAATAATGGTATTTGTCTTATACCTCCAATTCATGCTCTCAGACCACTTAATATTGAAATACCTGGAGATCCATCATCCGCAGCTTTTTTTGCAGGAGCAGCATCAATATTGCCAAAATCAACCTTAATTTTAAAAAAAATATTATCAAACCCCACTAGATTTGAATTTTTTAATATAATTAAGTCAATGGGAGTAGATATAAATCTGAAAAATGGAAAAAATGTAGCTGGCGAATTAGTGAATGATATATCAATCAAACAACGAAAGTTACTTGGCATTCATATTAAAGAAAGTAAGATACCGAGTATAATTGATGAAATACCAATGCTTGCCGTTATTGCAACTCAGGCAATTGGAAAAACAATGATAAAAGGTGCAAGAGAACTACGAGTAAAAGAATCAGACAGAATTAAAGCAATAGTGATTAATCTCCGAAAAATGGGCGCATGTGTTGAAGAGTTTGAAGACGGGTTGACAATAACTGGGCCTACAAAATTAAAAGGAGCCAATATAAACACTTTCAATGATCATAGAATTGCGATGGCTTTTACTATTGCAGGTCTGGTTGCTGAAGGCAATACAATACTGGATAATTATGATTGCGTAGATATATCATTTCCAGATTTTTTCAATAAAATAAAAATGCTAGTAAAATGAAGAAGTTTGCAGTAATTGGAAACCCTGTAAGTCAAACCATTAGTCCACTACTTCACACAACAATTATAAAACAACTTAAGATAGATGCTTCTTATGAAAAAATTAATGTTTTCCCATATCAAATCAAAAATTTTGTAAACACAAATAATTATGATGGATACAACGTAACTATCCCGCATAAAAATATTATTATAAAGGATCTTAAATATCTTGATGTTTATGCACGAGAAATAACAGCTGTAAACTGCGTTTACAATAGTAAAGGTTATAATACTGATTGGATTGGTTTTTTACATGCTCTCAAACAAAACGAAGTTGATATCGAAAACAAGTCGTGTTTAATTATTGGAGCTGGTGGAGCAGCGTACGCCATTGCTTTTGCACTCATTGAAGGAAACGCTGAATCTATATCAGTAGAAAATAGAAATCTTGAAAATAAAATTAAATTGGAGAATTGGATTTTAAAAAGAGGAATATCTTGTAAAAATATTAATCCCAAAATTATCATAAACTGCACACCGCTAGGAATGGGACGATATGAACATAAAATACCTTCTAAAATAGAAGTCAATGATAGCCATATTATTATTGATACGATATATAACCCACTAAAAACTAAGTGGTTAAGACAATGCGAAAAATTAGGAGCCCGAACCATCAGTGGTCTTGATATGCTTATTTTTCAAGGAATTGCATCTTTAAATATTTGGCTTGGTGAAAATGTCGATGAACATATTAATTTTAAAATAATTAAAACTACTTTAGAGAAACACTTATGCTTACAAAAATAAAATTTTTAACTGCCGGAGAATCCCATGGAAAAGGATTATTAGGTATACTTGATGGAATTCCGGCTGGATTAAAAATCGAAAAAGAGTACATCGATATTCAGCTTGGTAGGCGACAGATGGGATATGGTCGAGGTGGACGGATGAAAATTGAAAAAGATCAAGTGGAGATCTGGTCAGGTATAAGACTTGGTGAAACTATAGCATCGCCAATTGGTTTGATAGTTAGAAATAAGGACTGGGAAAATTGGAAAGATAAAATGACTATTGGAGTGCCTGAAAAAAAACCTAAAAAAGTGACACTCCCTCGTCCTGGACATGCTGATCTTGCAGGTGTTGAAAAATTTGGTTTTGATGACATAAGAAATGTTTTAGAAAGATCAAGCGCTCGAGAAACAACGATGAGGGTTGCACTTGCATCTGTATGTAGAAAATTATTAAATAAGATAGGAATAAATGTTGCAAGCAGGGTAGTTCAAATTCACAATATTACTGATACGTCAGACATACCCAAAAGCATGACTGCAAATGCAATCAATGATTTAGCCGATAATTCTCCATTAAGATGTTTAGATAAAAACAAAGAAAGTGAAATGATTGATATTATCGATCAAGCAAAACAAAATG
>CAJQGZ010000038.1 GCA_905478065.1 uncultured bacterium
CTTCACCATCCTTTGTCTTTATTATTCTATGATTCCAACTCATCTTTGTTTTGGTTTAATTCTATTCTATCCTTTTCCCATCTGTCTGTCTGACAATCATGTATAAATGGAATTATTACTATTACTACAATAAATATTGTTTTTAAGTGTTTCATAATTTTATGTATATGCTATTGTAAACATTTTACCACATATAATTCCTAATGCTCCAAATGTTACTAATAATATTAATCCTAACCAACTACCTCTTGTTGCTCTCTTACTATTCATAGCAAACGCTAAGTAGTATACAGCTGCTACCCCAAATAATGATATGTTATCTCCAATTTCATTTTTCTCAGGTGAAGTATACAATACAATTACTGATGCTAGAAATGCTTGAGCAAATGGAAAAAATATTGCAAGGGATATTGTGTATGGTTTTTCAAAATTAATCTTTAACCACCTAGTAAATATTCTAGTACGTCTTTGTAAGAATCTTTTTCTCACATATTTATCTGCTTTTCCAAATTTACCCATTTTTTAACCTACTAATATTTCATTTATTGCATCTGCAATCCAAACACTTTGATGATCATAACCTTTATCTCTTAATTCAAATTCTGTATTGACTGCTTCTGAAAAATCATCTGTGTGTAAGTAATTTATTATTTCATTTGCTGCATTAATGTATCTAACTGTATATCTCATAATCTTTATTTAAAAATTTCTCCTAATGTTTCACTTAATTTACTGTCATCCATACTATATTTCTGTAATAACTGTTTTACGAATACCCTCTCACTATCCACATCTCCGTCGTCAGGAAATAATGGATAAACAACTATTTTCGCAGCTTCCTCAAACGTAAATCCATCTACCATCATCTCCGCCCATTCAATTGTTTTTCTAGTTGAAATAATAGTTGATATTTTGGGGTCGTTTGAAGTAGCTTCTGCTCTAGTCTTACAAGCAACGTTGGCTACTCTCTTAAAATCATCGTATTCTAATTGACCCTCAAAAAGCCCAGCTAACACGTTTACTTCTTCTAAAAACTCAAGTGGCTCGACTTCTAATATGGAAAACCTGTCTTTCAATGCTCTGTCTAAAACTCTAGTTGCTGTGTATTCAGCTCCTACGTTTGCGGTTGAAAGAAAACTTACACCCTCTGCTACTTTAATTAGTGGGGTGTTGTCTTTTTCATCTAACCTTAGATATCGAAGTTTTTCATCTAATACAGTCATCAATATATTCCAAGCTTCTGGATGTGCTCTTGATATTTCATCTAATAATATTACGTTGTTGGGTATTTGTATTGCTTTAACGAATGCTGACTCGCTAAAATATGTTCCCTCATTGTTGTCGTAGTGTGTATTTCCAATTAAAGTGCTTCTAGGATCTTGTGTTGCGCCCAAATTGAAGTACTCTATTGGTTGATCTAATGCTTTGGCTGCTTCAAATACTAACTGCGTTTTACCACAGCCGGAAGGACCAACGATTAGTAAGTTTTTGGCGCGAAGTATATTGCGAAGTATGAATCTCCAATTGAGATCTGACACTTCATAGTTGGATGGTTTGGTGTTTGCAAGGGCTTTCAGCCTACGTAGGATAGGCTGTGTGGATGGTCCTACAACTGCTTTTAAACTACCAAAATGATCTTCAAGTTCGTTAGGTTCGATATATTTGAATCCATTTCGAGTACCTCGTTTGTAAGTAACCAGAATGGTGTTTGTGTTAATTGCTTTTTCTGCTCGTTGTTTAATGTCTGGGCGGTCTGAAAGGTCAATGTATTCCTCTGCCACACCATCATAGACTACAACTGCTCCTGCGTTGTCGTAATGTGATTTGTAATATGTTAAATATTTACTCATTTATTGTGTCTTTAATTTTTTTAACAAGTTGTTTTAATTTAATTGTGTATTGTGGGTCAGACGCATATCCAATATCGTCAAGAAATTGGTAGTAGTCTTTGTATTCTTTCTTGAAGTATTTATATTGAATACCTCTTTTATAGCCCCCAATCGATTCCTTCCAATTGTCGTAGGGGAAGTATTCTTTCTTCCTAGAATTATATAGACCAAATAAATTATTTACATCCATAGAGCACCCACCACATTGATACCATCCAGTCTCTAATAGAGATTGGGCTAATACTATTTTAGGATGTTTAACGTCTTGTTTTACTAGTTCAGTGTAAACTGATCTGACTGTTTGGCTTTTTACTTGTATACAACATAGTACAGCCAATCCGATAATCATTTTTTTATTCATATAGTGTTTTTGGTTTTTAATATACCTGAATATACAAACGAATTTTACGTTCGCCAAATTCCCTACAATGAATCTTAAAAATCTATTATGTCTTTTCTGATTTTATCTGGGTTGAATCTATCATTATTAACGCCTATAATATGGTGTGCTTTCATTGCTGTATACGCGTTGTTCCATGCTCCTAACACGGTTTCACTGTGTGGAATGGTGGGTTCAGAATTTAAAACTGTACAAAATCTATCTACTCCATAGTCATCGTAATTAAATTCAAATTCGTCTATTGCTTTTGAGATATTTAGGTTAGCTATGTCTTTTCCATCTTCGTTTTGGATGTAAAACAAACCTTTACTGTCAGAAACCACTTGGGATCCTGGGTGTTTTTTGTTGATGGCCTTTTTTATTTTTTCTAGTTCCATATTATTTATAACTTATTAAATTTAATTCATCGTCGTCATCGTCTTTCGAACCCCACAAACCTAATTCTTTGAGGTGTTCAACTTGTGTTTCATCTAAATCCCATGTAACATCTTCCATTATAGAAGCCGTTTTGTAGGAATGGTAATCTTCCATTGCTTTAAGTTGTTCATCGCTGTATACATTTCCTATGTACAGGAATTGACAATTATAGCAATTGAACTCCATATTTTCTAACTGCCAATTTTTCTTATTTCCATCTTTGAAGTTCAATATAAGTGGCACTTTGAAATCTACGACCCTTCTTTCACTAAAACCACATTTTTTGCATTCTTCTTTTAAAAAAGCGTCTTTAATTAATCTGGCCTTTAATTTGTCAATTGAAAAACTATCTACACTTACTTTACCTTCAATTATATCCATTAAGGGTGTGTTGTCAGCATCTCCACCTAAAAACTTCTTAATACCTCTACCCTCTTGATTTAAATGAATTTCAAATAATGTTCTACCATCTTCCCCATTGTATAGTTTGGCATATTTTTTATAATGCTGGTATGAACATCCTAAATAACGAGAGGCTGCCCTGTTACTTAAAGTATGCTTCATCGCTGTTAAAACTTGTGTTTTGGTTATAATCTTTTTTAATGGCATTACTACTTTGGCTTATCTAATTTTTTAATTGATGAAATTAACTCCCAAATATCTGCAGCAGTGTCGCTTGGTATTTCTGCTCCTGAATCCATGTCTGTGAGTTCTTGGACTTCCCCTGTTGAAGTGTGCTTATCAAACAACCACCAATTAATTAAATCACGCTGTGGTTTCTCAAATTTTAAATTTAATAACCCATCTACAACATATAAAAACTTTTCATCCCAACCTTCAAGTGATATACCATAATCGTGTTCTAGACAATAACTACGCTCCATTAATAATTTAATGTCGTTTAGTACTTCACAGAATATTTGTTTGGATTTAGATTGTTTAGTTAATCTTTTTTTTCTCAGAATTATATCCGAACCTAAGAGCTCTCTTAAGTTCCTCCTCATGTGGTTTTCATCTTCCATCTTTATAACTTTTTTATTCTATAAATTTTTAGGAGAGCTGTGGGGGATAGTCGTTTAGCATCTGCAAATAGCATTAAGGCTTCTTCAGCCCCGTCTGCTCGTACTTTTGCTATTGCTTCATCTGAATTTTTTAGGAATAATCCATATCTCATAGTTCGTCCATTAAAGTTTTACATTCTTGACATTTTTCGTAGTCTTCAACAGTTTTAAAATATTCTAAAGCGGAGTTGAGATTACTTTTAAACTTATTATGTTTTATCTCAACCATATAAGTCTTATTGTCTCCAATATCGTCTCTAAGTTCGAATAATTTAATTTTTTTAGATTTCCTTTTAACGCTTTCTTTGATTTTGTGCAAAGTTAGATTATATAGCTTATCCTGGGTTTCAGGATCTTTTGCTATTAATTCGCTGTATGAAAACCTTTCTGTCATAAACATAGTATTAATGTAAGTAAAACTTTTATGGTATCCAAATTCTATGTTGGATTTTTGTTATTTTTATAAGTTGTCTTCTTTTTTGATCACACATACCAACTTTTCACGGATTGGATCCCAAGTCTGATAGTCTAATTTTGATTTATCTAACCCATCCAGATAGCCTTTAAGCCATGTTACGAATTCTTCTGCTGTTATGTCTGTGGTATTTTTAGCCATTTTGGTTTTTATTTATTAATAGGGCACCTTTTCATATTTATCTAGTTCTACCCTTAAAATATCAACAATTTTATATTCTCCATCCCCTGGTATAACTGCATCGAATGTAGGGGTGTGTTTTTTAATGAGTTGGTTAAATTCTTTTTTTAAATCCTCAACTTTGGTTTCTTTTCCTTTGTTAAGATGCTCATCCCAATCAAACTCTTCTTTGATAGTTTTTTTGATTTCCTCTTTGATAATTTGTCTTAGTTGGGATTTTTTCATGTTTTTATTTATTTTAACGTAGTAAGGTATACCATTCTCCATTTTCATCTTCTACGTTTATTTCCGTACCAAAGTAGCTACTAATTTTTACTCGTTTAATATTGGGTATAGTATGTTTTTCCCAACTATGACGGCCACCGTGTTTGTTTGCTTCGGTTGTAATAGTCTTTCCAATAAAATATTTGTCTAAAGACTGTTGCCATTTAGATGCAAGAGCCATATACATTTCAGTAATATCTTTAGGATTATATCCCCCATTTAATGTATTAGATATTTCTTCTTTGATGATTTGTTTCAATTCTGATTTTTTCATTTTTAATATTTTTCTAAGAATCCAACAATGGTGTCAATTGGGTGGGATTTTGATGATAACTCATTTCCTTCTCCATCGACCTTTGTTACTTTAACAGTTTGATCAGGATTTTCTGTAAATTCGTAAGATCCTCCTAATGCATCTCCCATTATGCCCTCTATTGG
>CAJQGZ010000039.1 GCA_905478065.1 uncultured bacterium
AAACTTTAAAAGACTTTTTCTCGCTAGGAGCCGCGTTCATTATTTGTTTTTTAATAAATGTTTTTTCCTTAATTGACTTAATAGTCCTAATGTTTTGAATCATTTCAGTATCTATCGCTAATGACTTCTTCCCATTTGATCTCTCATCAAATAGTTTTCCTTCACCATTGTCTCCAGGAATCTGTTTTTGCCCTAAAGCGAACGTTAATAAAAGTGATGTTGATAGTATGATTATTTTTTTCATGTTCAACTCCATATAATTATTTTAATAAAATCATTTTCTTAGCTTGATAAAAGTTACCAGCTTGGATTGTATAGATATACATACCAGCAGATACAGAGGCACCGTTGTCATTGGTTGCATTCCATAATACATTCTTAAATCCGGCATCTTGATAATTATTAACAAGAGTACGAACCTTACTACCCAGCATATTATAGATGGTCACAGTCACTTTTGTATTTTCCGCTAAGGCATATCGTATTTGAGTAGATGGATTAAATGGGTTTGGATAGTTCTGACTTAATGCAAATTCATCTGGAATAAGTTCTTCTTCAACTGACAATTGAATTCCCGCAATTTCAGAAGGCTCACTTTCATTTCCATTATGATCTACAGCCGTTACCCAGTATTCATAATTACCCCACTCGGAAACAACATCTGTAAAAGTAGATTCAACAACTTGGAATACCATTGCTGATTCGTCACTGTTAATGTCTGATCTATAAACATTATAAAAAGAAAAATCTTCATCGACCGCCTCAGACCATGATAGCGAAACTTCATACATTGAATTATCTGCCATCGAAGACGAAACACTAATATTGCTAGGTACTTCTGGAAAAAGGTTATCAACTGAAAAACCTGAAAATGGCGGGGAGTCAAAAAAGACAAAAGGGTCTTCTGTATGTGCAGTAACCATGAAAGTACTTTGATTAACCGTATCAGGGTTTGCGTCAATCAAAGTTGGCACAGACCTTTCGTAGATATCTGAACCTTGCACATAGTCTTCTGTTGCAATGTAATGCCATAATTCTGGTGAGCCAGTAGGCAGGCTCGTTATTTTTCTCCAAATAGAATATTGGGTAAAATTTTCAAAATCCTGAGGGTCGCCTGGAAGCCATGACATATCTAACTTTCTTCCTTGATCATTCGGGACATCACTTAAGGATGATATTACCGGTGGTTCAACAAAGCCTGGCTGACTAAAATGAATATCATAATTAACTACATTATCTTGGATTGTTATTGCATCAGGAATAACCACGCTTGTATAGCCATTTGCTGCAGCAAAAATTGAATATGTACCATTTATGAGATCTATATAGAAAGTCCCATTTTCAGCTGTTACAGCTTCAGCAAAATAAGTATCATTCCAGATATTAATTGTTGCCGTACCTGATAGGTTACCAAAGAAATACACTGAGCCCATTAATGCGCCATTAAATGAACCAATTTGATCTAACGTAAAATCTTGTTCAATATTACTTTCGAGAATGGAAACATCATAAATCCATGAAATTTGATACCCCGTACGAGAAACAGCTAAATCAAAAGTTCCATCAGGAACAATTAACTGATAAGAACCATCCGTATTTGAAATAGTTGAAATTTCCGAAGAAATATTGTCCACTTCAAAGTGAGCAGTTATTATCGCACCATCTATAAGATTTCCATCATTATCTCTAACTAAACCATAGAAAATGTTTGAATATATTTCATCAAGATATATAACTGTGTCTAGTTGAGACCCTGAGTGAACATAAATGCTTTCAAGTTTTTCTTGATGTCCGTCTGCATTAATTGATACGGTATATTCAGACTCGGGCAACGTAAAAGAAAAGTAGCCGCTGTCTGTAAATGTCTCATAGAGTAAACCACTATTAATACTAAAGGCTTTTAATATTGCTCCATGGATTTGATTGTCATCTATGTTTGAGATTATCGTGCCAGAAAGCATTCCTGGTTCAGGGTTATTGCCTTGCGAAAGAGAGATGTCTTTATTGATAGAAGCACCTATTTCAAATTCAATATCGCTAACAGATTGTAAGCTCGTTTCATAACCCTGAGCATTGACAACCAAGACACCGTTATCACAATCACCAGGGTAATAATTAAATAATCTATACGTACCTAGTTGACCTGTACGATCCCAGTCACTTGCTTGATCGCAGTTCAAATAAACTTCTGCATAGGGTATTAATTCATTTGTTTCATCATCTCTTATCGTTCCATATAACCTTGATGCGCTGGACATTTCAGCAATGCCTACGCTTAAAACTTGATGCTCGCTTTCATTTAGATAAAAAGCATCATGCTCCACCCAATATCCATCAGCATACACAAAAAGATCATAATCTTTTTGACTAGGTACCTGAGCCATAAAATACCCAGACTCATCTGTTAATAATTCTATGGTCTGCATTTCGTCATCAGAGTACACAAAAAGAACTGAAGCATTTGGTACGCTCTCGTTTGTGTACCAGTTAATTACATTCCCTTCAACTATTGCATCCTGAACTTCTTGAAAATCATCTAAATAAATATTTAAATAAAGACTATCATCAGATACTGAAACGTATTGAACATTATCCTGATAGTCTGAAAGGCTGGTATTTAAATAATAGTTAGTTCCAGAAATAAGTTCTAGAGAATAATATCCGGTGCTATCGCTTATAGTTTGATGATCAAAATAATTATTTTCTTCAACCGCTATTATTGAAGCACCTATTAAGGGGTTATCTCCATTACTACTATAAACATATCCAGTGATGAATGATGTCGATAATGTATAGTTTTCGATAATAGATACATCATCGATTATTAAACCAGAACCCCAATCATTATTATCATTACTATGAAATGATATTGAAACATTTTCATAACCCTGAAGAAAACTTAAATCAAAATATTGTCTTTCCCATTTCCAACTTGGTTCAATATCAGCAAGCGTTTGCCACGAAGAACCACCATCGGTAGTGTAAGTAACATGCGCTGTTTGATTCCAATGACCAGTAAAGAAGCTTCCAAACTCTAAAGCAACAGCTCCACCAAATGAAGTAAAGTCTAATGGCGGTAAATAAAGAAAGTCTTGAGAGCCATTATTGAAATCATTTTCTCCATCGTTATTTGCAGCATCATCGTTTGAGATTGCAACATTGCCAACACCGGGCTCTGCTGTCCATACTTCGAAAAATGGGTTGTCTGATACATACCACCCTTGTCCATTTGAATATGAACCCCATCCGGCTGGCAGACCAGTGTCTACAGTATCTTCAAATCCAGTATAATAATATTGTTCATAACCATTTAAAATGTAAAAACTCTGTAATACTTCATCCCCTCTTAAATTTCCACCTTGATCTATAAGCCGCGCGCGAACATAATGCAATCCTGGCCTTAAATCCTGGGCACTAGTCCCTTGGTACGACATTACGGTATCAGAGCCTAAAACCCATTGCACATCAAAAAATCCTAACCCAGCAGTATCGGCCTCGAAACTAAAACTTACATTATTATTATCAATCTCAACATTAATTCCTGTTATTTCAGGTTCAGGAGGTTCTGGAGCATTAAGTGGTGCTCCATCAACCCATGATCCACCTATTATAATCCCATCATTACCATTACCAGTCACATCTAAAAGTGTATTCCCGTCGCCTTCATCAAAATTAAAATGAGCTAAAACACCATTCTCTAAACCACTCAAAGCTCTATTGGAATAATCTAAAACTTCTTCTTGGGTTAATGCATAATCAAATAAGGATACCTCATCAATAGCTCCATTGAAACCTTCCCTTTGCTCCCAATTGCCTAAGTAGATTGTTTCATTAGAAACATACGTCCCAGTTAAATCAAATGAACCTTGCTCATTTCCATCTAAATAGAGTCTAGAAGTAGAACCATCATAGGTAAAGGTAATTTGGTGCCAAACGTTAGAACTAGGAGCATCTATATTTATGAACCCATATTCTGAATCACTGTTTTTTTGAAATGCTTTAAAACCATTCCCTTCATATCTTAAATAGAAATCACTGCTTGGTCCATCGTGCTGAATGATGTTTGAAATTCCTGATTGTTCTTGATTCGCAAAAAACATAGCTTGAAACGTAAATTCACTAAGTCCATCTAAATACGATGGGTCAAGTTCAATTTGGTCATCATCCCCATTTAGGCTTAGAGCATAATTTGTATATGCAAATTCACATCCAGGATTATTATAAAACCCAACAGATAGGCTGTCTTCTACATAGAATAAACTAGAAGAGCTCTCAGAGAGCAAATAATCACCAGCCACTGGATTGCAGAATTGTGGGTCATCATCGAAATTACCATCGCCAGCAAAACCGCCTTGAACATTACTATTCGTTATGTTTATAGTTCCCAAACTTGTGATGCTTGTTGGATTATCGTAAATGATAGTATTTATAACATCAACTACTGTGTTAGAACCATGCACCCTAATACCTTCTGGACTATTACCTACAATTGTGCAATTAATAATCAAAGCTGAAGAACTTCCATTATTACTCGCAACTCTAATTCCACCACCTTCGCCAGAGTTACTTTCATTCCCATAAATCAGACATTCTGATACTGTCGGTGAGGAACCAATCCCATCTCCTGCTAAGTAAAAACCACCATCACCACCTAAGGTAATATCCCTTACAATACACCATTTAATCTCCGGACTACCACCATTTAATACCATCACTCCATACTCAGCATTTTGAATTGTAAAACCATATATACCTGCATCTGAATAATCAAAATCCCTGAAAGCAACCACCGCACTGTTCATAGCTTGTCCATCAATGATTGTTTCTTCTGGCCCGCTTAAACCGAAAACTTTTACTTCTTTTCCATAAAAGTTAATGTTTTCATAATACGTTCCTGAACTAACAAAAATAGAATCTCCATCATTAGCAGAATTAATCGCATGCTGAATTGTAGAAAATGGATAATCATAGGACCCATTATTATCATCTGACCCCTCTTCATCTACAAACCATTCAGGCCCTGCATGTGGTGGTATTGGAAAATCATCAGTCCAAGTGGCACCGTAAATAGTGCCATGATTTCCGTTTCCACTGTAATCAGTCAATGTGGAACCTTCACCATCATTAAAATCCCAAAAACCAACTAATCCATTTTGATTACCACTTAATGAATTGAAGTCATTATCTATTATTTCATCTAAGATTAAGGTTCTATTCCAGAGATTCAAATTATCAATATTACCTTCAAAAAAACCTCCATATGTATTCAAATCATCATGTGGTAAGAAACCAATTGATAAATCATAATCACTGTTATATACCTCACCAGAAATAGGTTCTGAATGTAACAATGAATTTTCATCATAAAACTTTACATAACTTCCATCATAGGTCATCATGATCAAATTCCAGCTATTGCTTGAAAAATTTGCATCTACATCAAATTGATGAAATCCATCAGAAGTAACAAATTCAACATAATAATCATTCCGGTCATTATAGGCATATACGCTCCATATCCGATTCATTTGTCCTTGCCCATCATAACCTTTTGAGAATAACCAACCACCATTAAAATTAGAGGCAGGTTTAAAATGAACCCCTACTGAAAACTCATTTGTAAAATCATAAAGTTCACTATTTGGAATTTGAGCTCTATCATCCATCCCATCAAAGCTGAGAGACATATTCGGCACTTCACAATTGTCGCAACTACTGAAACAGTATGGCCCAACTATTTGACTGCCAGCACTAGAAGTATTCAAAGAACGATCGAACCATTCGCCATATCCACAATCTTGAGGTATGCCTTCCCAGTTTCCTTGCCAATTCCCATCTGTCAAACCAATTCGAAATTTGTAATTATAAAATGAATTACGATCAAGGTTTAATGTTACTTCATATACATGGTCTCCATCATCATCAAACATCTGGAACCCTGTTTGATCATCAATAGATCCCGCAAGAGAACCAATATTTCCACCAGATATATAAACCCCTTCCGATAGCACGTCATCTTCTGCAAACTCTCTCATGTTTACAAGAAAAGTTACTTGAGATGAAGGCATTCTAAATCCATCAGCCCATGTTGCTTCATTAATTTGGCCATGGTTTGCATTCCCTGAGTGATCAAAAACAATATCTCCGCTACCAGAATTAAATTTATAATTAGCAATTAAGTTATCACTGCTAATAATAGTATCTGCACTCAATAGCCCCACAACATCATCATCTGAGAGACTCGCATTCCATATATTTAATTCATCAATTGATCCATTCCATTGGTAGTTTGATTCGCCCGCCCTATATGCTCCAATAGTAATAAGGCTTGATTGATCTTGGGACACTAAAACACCAGCATCGCATGTATTTTCTAATTCACCATCAACATAAATTTTTATTGAACTTCCATCGTAGGCGCCAACAACATGATGCCAATTCCCATCTGTAATATCTGTACTACTTATACACAAATCTTCATAGCCATCAAAATACATAGTTAATGCAAACTCACCTTCATTGTGAGTCCCTATATAATAACCAAAACTTTCTTCAGCTTGAAAAATTACCTCATTATTGCCCAAAGCTTTTACGTAGGCAGAAATTGTTAGCTGTTGCTCATCAGAAAAATCAAAATTATCAGTTGCGCTTAACTCGACATAATCGACATCCCCACCAAAGTCTAATGAGTAATTATTATCATTTGGATACCCTGCACAACTACCATCATCAATCGTTGCATCTTGGTTAAAATTACTAGCATAAATATCCATACAACCTGAGACTGGATCTATAGTATTTTCAAATATAGAAAGTTTATCATTTCCATTAGAGGATGCTAAAATATCTAAATCACCGTCATTATCAAAATCAATTACATGAGCTGAACTAGGAGTTATAAAATTCGTAATGATAACTTCTTTATTAAAATTTTGATTGCCATCATTCTTAAAATAACCTATTTGATTGTCCCCACCAGTCGAATATAACACATCCATATCACCATCATGGTCTAGGTCAGCAACATCAATTTCGCCTACTCCAAAAACATCTGCAAAAATCTGTGTAGTAAAGTTCTCACTTCCATCATTTTCATACAGTCTAATCTTATGATCATCAGATGATGCAGAAAAAACATCTATGTCACCATCTCCATCAATATCACCTGAACCAACACCAACAGTCCCTATATTTAGATCATTATTTAATGTCAACTGACTCCAAGAGCCATTATAATTCTGAAAAAACAATAATACTTTATTCCTATTATCATAAACGCCTGCAGTTAAAACATCTAAGGTACCATTTTGATCTATGTCATCTACATGAAGATGCCTAGGACCTTCTGCACTTTCACTAATATTTACTTGAGAAAAATTCTGAGAACCATCATTCTTAAATAAGGATAGTTTATTGTCATACAATGAGGTTGATAGAATGTCAACATCTCCATCCTGATCTATATCGACAGCTCTAACAAATGTTGCGCCGTTCGTATTTGTCGATATAACCTCTTCAGAAAAATTTTGATTACCATCATTATTATGCCAAGAAATTTTATCTCCAATGAATGATGCTGATATAATATCCATATCACCATCACCATCAACATCAGCTGTATGTACAGATCGAGGAGAGGACCCGTTGGTTGAAACAACATGTTCAGCAAATAGATCACCCCCGTTATTTTCATGCCATAATATTCTATTGTCGTCATAAGATGATGAAACTGCGTCCAAATCACCATCACCATCAATATCCGCCGCATATGTGCCTGTAACACCATTAACATTGTGAGCTATCGTATTTATCAGATATTCTGGATCAGGTACCACATCTTCGCTCCACGTTGCACCGAACATTTCTCCATGGTTAAGATTACCTGAATGATCAAAAACAAGGTTTCCACCTCCTGAATTAAATTTCCAATTTGCTAGAATGTTTTCTGCATTAGGGTCATAGTTTAGATTATACCTTTCTTCAATCTCTTGTGGGCTCAAGATGCTAGAAAAAATACCAACATTGTCCACATTTCCAGCGAAATTTAATGGCTGACTAAGGTAAGCCCTTTTACCAATGAGCCAGTCTCCATCATCTGAATTAATTAATACAGTTGATGCAATATCTGAAGCTGCTAATTGTGCATTTATATATAGATTTCTCTCGCGAGAGTTTGCATCAAAAGTAGCACAAACATAATACCACTCATTTGTATTTAAACTAATATTTGCATCTAAATCGTCATATACAAATGCAAAACCAATCTGGCTATTACCGCGAGTAATTATAGAAACAGATTCTCCTACATAATGTTCATTCCATTTAGCTAATACTACCTGCTCCTCGTTAGTATCTGTCATCTTGAGCCACAGATCTATTGAAAAAGACTTCCCATCTAAATCAATTACAGATTCACTGCCCATATTAACATTTGCACCCTGACCATCAAAATTAAGCGCATAATTATTTTGATCAGAATAACCTGAACAGCTTCCATCATCATAATTTGCATCAGTATTATAATTTTCAGCATAAATGTCTGTACAACCTAAAACATGAGTAGCAGGCACATCATCACTCCAAGTGGCACCATTTATAGTTCCATGATTACCATTGCCACTTAAATCTGTTAAAGTAGAACCTTCACCATCGTCAAATGTATACAATGCCACTAAATTTTCTGAAGATTCATAATCCTCAAAACCCGAGATTAAGTTAGTAGCGTTACCATTATGACTATTAAGAGCTAGTACCTCAGAATGATCAAGTGCTTTATTCCAAAAAGCCATCTGATCAATAAATCCATCCCAATAGTTATCATGATTCTCACTCTGTTTTCCAATGAAATATGGATTTCCATTAGTCAAATTCATATCTCCATATGTATCATTGAAAACTTCAGAACCATCTAAATATATAGTGATTGAATTATCTTGTTTTACCAAAAATACTTGATGCCAGTCTGAATCAACAACATTGACATCTGTTTCAATTTCTCCAGGACCTCCACCCCCACGAATGTCAAACCCCAAATTATTGGGCATAGAATTACTCGGGATTCCAAAAGACCACTCTGGAATATTTCCATATGTAATATAATTACTAATTAACCACTGTTTTTTTGTTGTACTGGTTTTAAACCATGTAGAAAATGTAAAATCATTATTATAGAACTCAAGAGCTTGTGGCGAGCCTAAAAGAACATAATCATCAACTCCATCAAAGCTGAGAGAATGATTTGGAGATGGTTCTTCATTTATAGCAATAGGAACCCTAGTGTAAGAAAAACCACATGCCTCATTATCTTCATTTTCTCCATCGCAACCTGATGTCCAATCCTGAAATGTAATATCAAAATATTTATCCGTTCCTATAATGTGCATCGAAAATGTTTTACCATCATCTGCAATACTTGAAAAAGCTTCATCAACAATGTCATACAATGTCCCATAATCTTCAGGGCTTTTCTCTGAAGTAGAACCTTCAGCCCACTCTGTGCCTGTAG
>CAJQGZ010000040.1 GCA_905478065.1 uncultured bacterium
GCATGAATAGATATTTTCCAATATTTAGTAATAAGCCATGCCAATATAGTATTAATCATTCCACAAAACATTATACCTTGGATCAATTTTGGTGTGTTTATTTCTCTAAGGATAATAAACCCAATTAAGTAGAAGAGGGCGCCTATACTCATAGGGAGCAATCTTTCTTCTTTTTTAGAAGCATTATAATCAGATATTAAATTTTGATTTTTTAGTATTAAAAAAGTAACAATAGGCAACAAAGTACTAAAAACCAAGGAGGTTAAAAAAACTGTTTTTGAATTTTCAATATTGGCTTCTGGGCCAGATATTAAATACCAAAAAGTGAATGAGGATATAATCATTGGATGAAGTAAATAAGAAATAGTAACTCCTAAAATATTAGAAATGTTTTTACTATTCATGAATGCCAAATATGTCTCTCATAACATTTGAAATTTCTCCCAAAGTACACTGGCCCTTAACGCAATCTATAATCCCAGGCATGATATTATCTGCAGACTGGGCTAGAGTTTTTAATCTTTCTAATTTTTCATTAACACTAGAATTATCTCTATTTTCTTTAAATTTAATAAGAGAATTAATTTGATCATTTGCAGAATTTAAATTAATGTTAAACGTATCTATATCTTTTTGGTTTTCATCTCTGAATTGATTTACACCTACTACTATTTTTTTGTTATGATCTACATCTTTTTGGTAATCATAAGCGCTTTTTGCAATTTGATTTTCAATCCAACCACTTTCTATTGCCTTAATAGCACCCCCCAAAGAATCAATCTCACTAATAATTTTAAAAGATTTTTTAACTAATTCCTCTGTCATTTCTTCAATTATATAACTTCCACCAAAGGGGTCAGGATGATTGACGATATTTGATTCATGTGCGATAATCTGTTGTGTCCTCAATGCTAACTTAGCGGATTCGTCTGAGGGTAAGGATAGCGCTTCATCAAAGCTATTTGTGTGTAAAGATTGTGTTCCTCCTAGTACAGCTGATAGCGCCTGAATCGTTGTTCTCACGATATTATTATCAGGTTGTTCTGAGGTCAAGGTTGAGCCACCAGTTTGAGTATGAAAACGACACATCATCGCTTTTTCGTTTGTGACACCAAATCTTTCTTTCATAATCGTGGACCATATTTTTCTAGCAGCACGAAACTTTGCTATTTCTTCAAGGAATCCATTATGTGAGTTAAAGAAAAAAGAGATCTGTTGACCTAATTGGTTTAGATCTAAACCATTTTTAATAGCTGTTTCCATGTACGCAATTCCATTAGCAAATGTAAAAGCAAGTTCTTGTTCCACTGTGCTCCCTGCTTCTCTAATGTGGTAGCCAGAAATAGAGATAGGATTCCATTTTGGTAGATTCTGATTACAAAACTCTAAAATATTCGTCACTATCCTCATGGAAGGATATGGTGGGTAAATATAGGTTCCTCTAGCGGCAAATTCTTTCAAGATATCATTTTGTATTGTACCTTTGAGTTTGGTCAACGGTATACCTTTATTTTCTGCATTAACTATATAAAAAGATAGTAGTATGGCAGCGGTAGAATTAATTGTCATTGATGTTGAGACACTGTCTAAAGGGATGCCATCAAAAAGAGTATGCATATTTTCTAAAGTAGATATTGGCACGCCTACTCGTCCAACTTCGCCCTCTGCCATTGAATCATCAGAATCATAGCCAATTTGTGTAGGTAAATCAAAGGCAACAGATAAACCCATTACTCCATTTTCCAAGAGGTATTTATATCTAGAATTTGACTCCTTCGCAGAGGTAAATCCAGCATACTGCCTCATGGTCCAAAGGCGAGATGAGTACATTTCAGGGTACAATCCTCTAGTAAATGGGAATTTTCCAGGCTTTTCTTTTTTCATATTAAGTAAATATTATACTATGATTATACCTAAGCACTAAGTAGTAAGGAAAAGAGTTTTTATTTTGTTTTATTTGATCTTAAGTAAGTTCAGATATGGACATACCCATAAAATTTAAACTGTTACTATTTTGGAAAAATCTTTTAAATAAGGAAGTAGACAATCCTTCAATAGAAATAAGTAAAGAGGGTCGAGGAGTAAGCTCAATTCTATTTCTTTTGCCTGAAAAGAAGGAAGACGCTAAAATAGCAAATTATTTAGTAAAGGTACAAAATCCGTTACCTGGATGTAAAATTGGACTTTTTTGCAGTGAAAAATCCAAAGAGTTTTATCCTCATACTGGTAATGTTCGCTTTTTTACCTATAAAGATAATTATCTAAATTATTTTGATACTATTAAATCTGTTGCTCTCTTTGATCAAATAAACTCTACCAAATATGATGCGATAGTAGATTTAAATACAGAGTTTTGTGCAGCCTCGACAATGCTTGCGCTTGAACTGGATGCTCCCATAAAAATAGGGTTTGATTCAACAATCGCGCGGAAAATATATACAATCACATTAGAGCGCAAAACAAATGCATTTTTAGAGGGCTATTTTTCAAGAATCATGGGCCTTTTAGGCGTATCTATTTAAATTTTTTTAAAAAAAAATAACTTTATTTACATAATAAGTTGCCCTATTGTGTTTCACCAATTATATTACCCGCCGGTTTATAAAGGTAAAATTTATGTTAGAAGGTATAATTTGTCCCGTATGTGAGAACACTCTTGAAGAGGTTGATTTACAAGATTCTCTTGTGTGTCCTCACTGTCGAGCAGACTTAAAAAGCAGAAAGTTTTTAGATTTTTTAGAGTTTCTAATGGCTAATGGCATTGTAGATAATTTGGACTTTTTTGATCCAGAGGTATACAGTGAAGATGTTGACGATTTGGATCAAACAAAAGAAGAAGAGGGTGATCCGAGCGAGTTTGAAAAAAAGAAAGACCATTATAATATTTATGAAAATGAGCTTCTTCCTGAAGATAAAGCTGATGAAAATATAAAAGAATATTCACAGTTTGATGGTTTAAATGATGAATGGGAAGACTTTAACGAAAGAGATTTTGAGAACTCTAAAAAATAAGAAGGTTAGTAATGGATAATGATAAAAAAAACGTTCAACAAATTAATATAGAGCTTGATGCGGATGTTAGTAGTGGTGAATATTCAAATTTTGTTGTTGTCACGCACTCCCCAGCAGAATTCGTATTAGACTTTACTAGAATCCTTCCAGGCGTACCTAAGGCGAAAGTGCATTCAAGGGTTATCATGGCACCACCACATGCTAAAACATTCCTCAGAGCTCTTGGCGATAACATAAAAAAGTTTGAGTCAAAACACGGTGAAATAAACGTACCAAAAAATGAAGATGGCTTTTCTCCTTTTGGCGTAAAAGCCCCTGATGATAATATGCCTAACTAAATAGTTGGTGGTCTATCACTAGCATACCACACCCACATTTGTCCTCTTTTTAATTCCCGCATTTTTATTATTACCCAAAACGATAGTACAACCCATGAAAGTACATAACCTGTCAAGGCGCCAAATAGTATGTCTAAAGGGTAATGTACACCAACGTAAACCCTAGAATAAGCTATTATAGAAGCAGAAACAAATAGGATAAGCTTTTTTCTTTCATAAAAATAGGATAGCACTGTCGCAAATGCAAAACTGTTAGCTGCATGATTTGAGGGAAAACTCCATTTGCCACCTTTTTTAACCAGCAAATTAATATAATCAATAAACTCGTGCGATGGTCTTATTCTTCCAACCCATGGTTTAATTATTTGTGCGCATATTGCATCCGACATTCCTGCTGCAAATAATAAAACTAAAAGAGTAATTTTCCCTCTTTTACCGCAAAAGAAACCAAGATAAATAATTAGAATAACTCCAATCACCGTTAAAAAATCTTTACTAGTGATTATAGGCATGATTATATCAAAAAATGAATTGGAGATGCTTTTATTTAAAAATACCATCAATGCTTTATCTATTTCGAGGATTTTATCTAACATCAAGATTGGCTATAATTATAATAAATAAAAATGGAAGGCTAGAATTAGTTATGCTGTTCTATTAACAAGCATTCAGCGTTATCATTTATTCTTTAAAGTTTGTAAAATTTAATTTTAAAGCTTTGTCTCTAATCTCAGCATCATAACTCTACCCAGGGATGGACCACCAATTATTTCAGTATGATTGTGATCTAAAATATTATTGATTGTAAAGTTCATTTTTATATTTTTATTGATTTGATAACCAAGGTGTAAATCGAAAATCGAATAAGCATTAATCTTTCCATAATAAATACCAGATGACCAATCAAAACTATCAACATACCTTCCATTAAAAGATACTGTTAATGGAATCTTGGTGGGGTTGTATTGTAGTTTTAACCCCGCTTTGTGCTTTGGAGAGTTTACAGACTCTTTAGCTTTTGTTAATGGATTTAAGAACTCATTTGTACCCATAAAAGAGTAAGTCATATCCATATTCCATTTTCTGCTTAGAAAAACAGTTAGACTAGCATCAAAGCCCCAGATATCAACTTCTCCGTAGTTTAAAAAGCCGATTATAACGGGTGGAGGAGCTCCAGGAAGAGTATCGCTAGTAGCTGTTACGCCTACTAATCCTTGTCTCCAAAAGTCTAAGGCTTCATCGTAGTCTTCTTGGTCATTAATTACAACTTGACCATCTGCGCCATCAATATTTGTTATCCCGTTTCCATTGTAATCATCTGTTAAAATAGACTTTCTTAATACAAGAGGGCTAATAAATGTAGCTCCACTTACAAAGCTTGTGTAATGACTAGTATAAAGGTCTAAAGTACCAAACATATTACTTGCCAAGCGTCCTTTATAGCCGACTTCCCATGTGCTTACAATTTCTGGCTCAAGCTCGGGTTGATCTTGAATTTTACCAGCAAAATAGCCTTTAATTTTTGGGTCGACTGAAGGAAAGAAAAATATTTTAGTAGAGTCCATTGGTCTGTAAAGACCCTCTTCAAACTCAAACCAAACATTTTTAC
>CAJQGZ010000041.1 GCA_905478065.1 uncultured bacterium
GCTTCTATCATCTCATCTTCACTGTTAATTGTGACTATTCTTTGATCCTGAGTACCCTCGTCTACATCAATTTCATAGATAATGTCTACTGGATATTGAAGAGAAGGCCTTTCATCAGAATTAGAGTTGTCATCATACCAAGATTTTAATTCAGTCCAATTTTCTTCATCATCAGCAGAAATTTCAATTGTTGTACCATCAGGCATTAGGTAGTTCACTGGATATAAAATAGAAAAACAATTTTTGTTTTTATCCCAATCTCTTCCTTGGCCGTAACAATTTTTATATGTTTCCTCTAATCTTTCATCACTATCAATAGTAATTAATTCACCATCATTATCGGTTATATTAATAGGATAAACAACCGATACATCTTCATCAACCTCATAAGCTTCATAATATTCTTTTATAGATTCTTCATCTTCAAAGGTATACGTGTTGCCAATAGGAGTAGTCACCGTTATCGGAAATTCAATACTAAAACATTCCCAGTCTCTCTTATCTCTAGATTCACCTCTGCTGTAATAATCATCCTCATCAAACCGATAGTCTTTTTCATATTCTGAATAATCTAGTTTTTTACCCTCTACGTCAAAATATAATTCACTGCGCTTTCCTAAACGTCCAGGTCTCCCAGCTATAGATACTTCGTAACCAAGATTTGAAGCTTTTAGGGATTGCAAATGATAATATTCAGATAAATAATTATCTTCCATCGTAGATTTTGCTGAAGATGGTAGACCATCCATCTCAACCTCTATTTTATCATCAGCATCAATAATTGCTTGAATCAATTCTGCATCAGATAAACCTTGAGGCTCATCTTTAGCACATCCAGCAAAAAAGAATGTTATAATAGTAAAAATAAAAACTTTTTTAAAATGGTCCATAATGTTTTCCTTTAAGACTAAGCAAAATAAATGTTTAAAATGTAAATTTGTTCCAAAACAAAAATTCTATATGTTTACTAAACACAAGATAATCGTTAATTTAATGCTTTATAATTACCCTGTTTAATATAATATAAATCATACCTTACCGCACTAACAGTATTTTATTTTCTTCGTATATGTTTATTAAAAATCGTATTTCATTATTATTACTATTATTATCTGTCTTAAACGCTGAACCTACTGGATTTGTAAAAGGAAAAATTATCGATATTAATAGTCAATTACCTCTAGTAGGCGCAAACATTGTAATTAAATCTACTTCATTAGGTACTATATCAGATGAAGATGGATATTTTTCAATTGAAGATATTCCAAACGGAAATTATTCTATATCAGCGAGCTATATAGGTTATAAGACTGTTTATTTATCTGATATCTGGGTGCGACCTAACGCCTATGATTTTTTAAACGTTAAGCTAGAGCAATCAGTTATTCAGATTGATGATATCAATGTTGAAGAAAATTTTTTTAAAAAATCTCTAGTAAATGAATTTCAATCTGTTTCATTTAATCGCGATGATATGAGGCGTTCTCCCGGGTCAGGACAAGAAATAACTAGAATTATTAATACACTTCCTAGTGTTGCTAGCGTTGGCGAGAATAGACAAGATATGATGGTACGTGGTGGAGGACCTACAGAAAACGGGTTTTTAATAGATAACATATATATTCCGAGTATTTCTCATTTTCAGCAGGCAGATGGAAGATCAAACGGACCAGTCGGGATTATTAATACAGACATGGTAGAAAATTTAGATTTTTATAGTAATGGTTTTTCATCAAAATATGGGAATAAGCTATCAAGCTTTGGTGATATTACATACCGTTCAGGTAATAGAGAAAAAAGTGAAGGATATGGACTCCTTGGGATGGGTGGTCTTGGTTTTTTGATAGAAGGGCCTGTCTCTAATAAGGTAAGTTACATTACATCATTCAGAATGAGCTATCTTGATATAATTGCTGATGCAATTAATGCTAGTGGCGGAATGCCTTCTTATAATGATTTTCAAACAAAAATTGATTATAAACCTAATATATACAATACTTTCTCTATATTGGTTATTGCTGGGGGCAGCTTGTATGATAGAGATAAAAAAGGCGCATTAGATGTCGGGGAAAGTGAATATGGAGAACTAAAAAATAATCAGCTAACAATAGGCATTAATTACAAAAGAATTTGGAATGAAAAAGCATATTCAAATACCAGCTTATCCATTTCAAATAAATATTCAAAAGTTAACTTTTCAAATATTAATACAGATACTTTAGTTTTCAAGAATATTGAGGAAGCAGATATATTTAATTTCCGTCAAATAAATCATATTAAAATAGCCTCCCAAACAAATTTAGAATTTGGTTTTGATGCTCAATGGACAACGCAGTATTATGATTATTTGCGAAAGTTGAATGATAGCAATATTCTTCTAGATGAAATAAAATTTGATCAAAAAGTATCAATATCTAATTATTCAGCTTTTTTAACTGTAAAGAAAAATTTAGGCAGAAAATTAATATCTTCTATTGGGCTTAGAACAGATCTTAATGATTATGAGAATACAACTTTAATTTCACCTAGAATTAACTTAGACTATGAAATAGTTAATAGTAGAACAAACTTAATATTTAACATAGGTGATTATTACCAAAATCCTCCTGCTATATATGTTGCTAATAAAACTTCAGATAGATTAAAGAGCGCTAGAGCTAGACAATATTCAGTTTGTCTTGAACACATGATTACAGCAAGTACAAAATTTTCAGTATCAGCTTATCAGAAAGACTATAATAACAGCCCCATACTCCCAAATTCAAACCTACATAATGATCCGACTTTTCTTTTCGATGAATTAAGAATGTATAATGGAATCGTTTCAGAAGGATCAGCATCATCAAAAGGGCTAGAAGTTTTAATCCAAAAAAAGAGAGTTGAAAATTTTTATGGATTAATTGGCGGCTCTATCTTTAATTCAACTTTTATCGATTTTGAAGGAATTGAAAGAAATAGGAATCATAATTATCGTTATATTTTTAATATTGTTGGTGGGTATAGGCCTAAATCAGATTGGGAACTATCTATTCGATGGTCCTATTTTGGAGGGAGACCATATACACCAATTAATTTAGAAGCATCGATTTCAAATAACGAACAATATTCAGATGTTGAAAATTTCAATGAAAACAAAACCCCAGATTACCATTCACTTTTCGTCAGATATGAAAGAAGATATAATCTAAAGAAATCAAATTTGATTTTATTTTTTGAAATTTGGAATACATATAATCGAGAAAATATCGAAACATTCTTTTTCAGTA
>CAJQGZ010000042.1 GCA_905478065.1 uncultured bacterium
ATCAATGACTGGAGAAAGCGCAGAGCGGGCAGCCCTTGGTGCCGGTTCTATAGTGATGGATGTGCTTGCCGCTAATGACGGCAGAAAACCACATGAAAAGATTACTAGAATAAGACAATTAAGACCCGATATGATTTTGCTTTCTGGCGGGATTGATGGTGGCACCACAAAGCACGTGGTTGAACTAGCTGAAATATTAGCTGCTGCGAATCCACAACCAAGATTAGGCCAAAATTATAAGCTACCCGTTATTTACGCTGGAAATAAAAAAGCAACCTCTGACATAAAAAAGACACTTGGTAAACTTACAGATCTTGATGTCACAGAAAACATTAGACCTGTTTTAGAGCAAGAAAATCTCAAGCCATCTAGAGATAAAATACATGATTTGTTTATGGAACATGTCATGCAACAAGCTCCTGGATACAAGAAACTTATGAGTTGGACAGATGCTCCGATTATGCCGACTCCTGGTGCAGTAGGTGCGCTAATTGAAATGGTCGCTAAAAAAGAAAATATTTCTGTTGTTGGCGTTGATATTGGAGGGGCGACTACCGATATTTTTTCTGTTTTTCAAAATCAGTTTAATAGAACTGTCAGCGCAAATCTTGGTATGAGTTATTCAATTTGTAACGTACTTGCAGAAGCATCGCTGCCTAATGTTCTTCGCTGGGTGCCTTTTGATATCGATGAAAAAGAATTAACCAATAGAATTGGTAATAAAATGATTCGCCCAACAACAGTTCCACAGAGTTTGGAAGAGCTTGTAATTGAGCAAGCGATAGCCAGGGAAGCATTAAGATTATCGTTTATACAACACAAAGCTTTTGCGGTAAATCTCAAAGGTGTTCAAAAAGAAAGAACTATTTCAGATGCTTTTGAGCAATCCGACTCTGGTGAATCTCTTGTAGATATGATGGAGCTTGATCTCATTGTTGGATCTGGTGGCGTTTTATCTCATGCACCTAGGAGAGAGCAGTCAGCAAAAATGTTAATTGATAGTTTTTTGCCTGAAGGAGTTACTTCACTAGCTGTAGACTCAATTTTTATGATGCCTCAATTAGGCGTAATGGCAAATATTGAAAATAAAGAAATTGCTGAGCAGGCTAGGATAGCTGCGCTAGAGGTTTTTGAAAAAGACTGTTTAATTCGCCTTGGTACTTGTATCGCACCTGTTGGCAATGTAAACGGTAGTGAAAAAATTCTTAACGTGAATTTAGAATTTAAAAATGGCGATAAGAAAAACATTGATATTGGTTTCGGTGATTTAATAAGAATTAAAGTGGGCTATGAAGAAGTCAAAGCTACTTTAACTCCAGGAAAAAGTGTTGATGTAGGCGCTGGCACTGGAGAACAAATAAATACTAAAATATTTGGTGGGCAGGTTGGAATTATCATTGATGGTCGTGGTAGACCTCTGCAGATAGAAAAGTCTTCTTCAAAACGTATTTCAGATCTTAAAAAATGGTCTGATGCTGTTGATGAATATCCTGAATTAGGTAAGTAATATGGCTCATTCGTATACACCAGGTTTAAAGGTATTAAAGAAAACAAAAATTTTAAAAGAGCGTAGGCTTCCGCTAAAGGGGTCTGTTGATACATCGGTTGGAGATACTGTAGCTCCTGAAGATATTATTGCAAAAACAGATTTGCCAGGAAATGTGCAAATGGTTAACGTCGCCAATCAGTTGAATATTGATGCTTCCGATGTTGAAACTGTTATGATTGCAAAAGAAGGTTCTAAGGTAAGTAAAAATGATTTGATTGCACAAACTAATGGCATCTTTGGATATTTTAAGTCCAGTGTAAATAGTCCCGTTGATGGCACAGTCGAGTCAGTTTCCAATATTACCGGGCAAATTGTGATTAGAGAAGCTCCAATTCCCGTTGAAGTTGATGCTTACATACAAGGTATTGTTCATGAGGTAATAACTGAAGAAGGTGTGGTAATAAAAAGCTACGGTTCTTTTGTACAGGGTATCTTTGGTATAGGAGGCGAAAGCCGAGGAAAAATCAAGATGCTTTCAGAAGATAGAAGTTCTGAAATTAGTGCTGACATGATTATTCCTGAACATGAGGGAATGATAATTGTAGGCGGTAGTTTTATTAGTTTAGAAGCCTACAAAAAAGCCTTAGAATGCAAAGTTGCTGGTGTTGTTGTTGGCGGTTTTAATTACTATGACTTAGAAGAAATTTTAGGATACACGCTTGGTGTGGCTATAACTGGCTCTGAGGATTTAGTTACTTCTTTAATAGTTACAGAAGGTTATGGCAAAATCCAAATGGGAGCGCAAACATTTGATTTATTGAAAGAAAATAGTGACAGATTAGCCTCAATTAATGGTGCTACTCAAATACGCGCTGGTGTAATAAGGCCCGAGATAATTAT
Source organism: uncultured bacterium (assembly GCA_905478065.1). Taxonomy (GTDB): domain Bacteria; phylum Fidelibacterota; class Marinisomatia; order Marinisomatales; family UBA1611; genus TMED80. The sequence goes on from CAJQGZ010000042.1 coordinate 2,390, forward strand.
TCCTACTGATGCAAGCAGCCAAAAAGATAATGATGAGAATTCAAAAAAAATGTCTGGTATGACTGAAGGCAGCTTAGTTAGAGTTATCCGATCTCCAAATTTTGGTAAAATTGGGTCTGTGAAAGAGCTTCCTTCTGAATTAAGGAAAATGGAGTCTGAAACAATGGTTAGAGTTGCAATTATTAATATTGAAGGTAAGATGATTGAAATTCCACGTTCTAATTTAGAAGTTGTAGAGACTGATTAGTTTGATGTCTTTGACTAAAGAAATTCTTGACGGTAAAATATCTCAACAAGATATTGATTTTATTCATAGATTAGCAAAAAAAATTCATAGTTCAGGTTTCGTTACGCCATCAATATTCTTTTTAGAAATGGTACGGCCATTGTCATCTCTTGGAAGTCATTTAATGGTTTTTATGGGACCAGTAATTAATGGTTTTGTTCAGACAGATGGTTATTACAGAGCTGCAGAACTGTTAAATAAAAAAGATTCTCTATCAATTTTATTAGATGAAATTGAGCGTCTTGAGATGTTAGATTAGTAAGATGGAATTAAGGATAATATTTGAAGGATAGAAAATTTTGGTTTGTAATCGCTTCGATTACAGTTGTTTTTCTAGCATATTGGCTACTAGGACATCCTTATTTCGTTACGGAAAGGTTTGTAATGCTTTTCGCTATCGTTTCTCTTAGTTCGACTCTTCTTTATTTCATTAGAGCAGCTGAACGCGGAGAAGAATTTTATCTAAGGCCAATTCCAGCCCTAAAAGCTGTTGAAGAAGCTGTTGGGCGTTCTACTGAAATGGGTAGACCGATTCTTTACGTTCCTGGAATTCAGGACATGGATCAAGTTGAAACAGTTGCTGGTGTGGTTGTTCTTGGTCATGTTGCAAAGATGACGGCTCGATATGAAACTAGTCTCAATGTTCCTGTTTCTAGATCTATCGTGATGAAGGCTGCTAGAGAATCTTGCAGGGAAGCTTACATGCTTGAAGGTAGACCAGATATGTTTCATGAAGATATGGTTCACTACTTGACAGATGATCAATTTGCTTATGCTGCCGGCGTTAATGGTATTATGCTGCGTGAAAAGCCTGCAGCCTGTATGTATATGGGTAAGTTTTATGCTGAGTCTCTTATTTTAGCTGAAACTGGAAACTCTATTGGTGCCATTCAAATAGCAGGTACCGCTTCACAAGCACAAATACCTTTTTTTGTTACTGCCTGTGACTATACATTAATAGGTGAAGAATTTTTTGCGGCCAGTGCATATCTAAGTCAAAAGCCTGAGCTTATCGGTGGTGTTAAGGGTCAAGATATGATTAAGATAGTCGTTATATCTGTCATCGTTCTTTCAGCGATTATGATGACGATTTTTGAATCAACTGGAATTGGTTTTAATATCACAGAGTATTTAACAATAAGGTAGCCGTTTATGTTCTGGAAGAGACAGATACCTATATTCATCGTTACGCTAATCGGCTCAATTACCCTTTTTGGTTGGTTTATCGATCAACCAAATGTAAAAGAATTTGTTGGGGATGATGCAACTCAGTGGTTTGATGTTCTAGCTAGTTTTGCGATTATCCTTGGAGCTTTAAATTTAATTAAATTACAATTGCAGAAAGTTCTGTATCAAAAACCAGGTTGGCAATATAGTGTTATTGCTGTTTTTGGTTTTGTTTTTGCTATTATTGCTGGTTTTTTTGTAAAGGGAGTAGATGATTCTGTCGCTCAATGGGGTGCTCACGTTACCTCAGATGGAACTCTTTTCAAGTGGATGTTTGATTATGTCTTTTCTCCAATGTCAGCAACAATGTTTTCTTTGTTGGCGTTTTTTGTTGCTTCAGCTTCGTATCGTGCTTTTAGAATAAGAAATTTTGAAGCGACGCTGCTTTTAGTCTCTGGTATTATTATCATGGTCGGTAGAGTTCCTATCGGCGGTGTTATATCTTCCTGGTTTATTATGTATTTAATTGTTCTTTGTCTTGGTGTTTATGTAAATAGTTTGAAACAAGATATGAAGATCACTTTCGTTTTTGTTGCTGTGGGTATTTCATTTGTCACTATAGGAGGTGTTATTACGGGGTGGCCAATAGATCAACCTGGCATATTTTATCTTCCGTCAATACAAGAATGGATTTATTTTTATCCTAATGTTGCTGGTGCTCGTGCAATAATGATCGGAATTGGCTTGGGTATTTTTGCGACCTCAATTCGCTATATTCTAGGAATCGAAAGATCTTATATAGGTGAGTAAATTGAATAAAATAGAAGATATTTTTTTAAAAATTGGCAGTGTCGATAGAAGGTGGATATTTATTGTTATTGCTGTCGTCGTAATCATCCCTCTGCTTGTGCCAATTGGACTTCCAATTCGAGCAACTGATACTTCAAAAAGTGTCTACGATGCTATAGAAGCGCTTCCTAAGGGGTCAAATGTTTTGCTTTCTATTGAATATAGTCCCAGTACAAAGCCTGAAAATCATCCTATGACTATTAGTATCATGAGACATTTATTTAGAAATGATCAAAAGGTTTATGTTACCTGTCTATGGCCTGATGGACAGTTTATGGCTCAAGATGCTTTGAAACAGGTTGCGGAAAGCGAGTTTAATAAAACATACGGTGAAGATTATGTTTTACTTGGTTATAGACCTGGTGGGGAGGCAGTGGTTAAAGGGATTGTTAGTAATATTAGAAAACTATTTTCTGTTGACGCAAAGCAAACAAAGGTCGACGACATTCCTATGATGGATGGAATAACTAATTTTAAAGATTTCGACTTTTTGTTTAGTGCTTCAGCTGGCTATCCAGGTACAATCGAGTGGGTGCAGTATGCCGCAGACCCTACTGGAGTACCAATGAGTTCTGGAGTAACATCTATCCAGGTAAATGAGGTTATGCCTTATGTCCAATCGGGTCAAATGATTGGTGTGCTTGCTGGAATGCCTGGCGCCGCTGAATATGAATCATTAATAAATCAAAAAGGTTCTGCCACAAGCGGGATGGATGCGCAATCAGTAGCTCACTTAGTAATCGTGCTATTTATTGTTCTTGGTAATATTTCTTTTTTTATTGAACGAAAAAGATCAAGAAAGTATTAAGGAATAAAAATGGAATTTTCGACTATATTAGGTGCTTGGGTTGCCACGTTTTTAACGATTGGCATCTTTTCTTACCTTTACAAAGATAACCCATTCTATAAGGCATCTGAACATCTTTTTGTAGGTGTTTCAGCTGGATATCTTTTGTCACTCGGATTTTGGACTCAACTGCAGCCAAATTTATTTGGTCGTCTTTTTCCAGCCAAGCA
>CAJQGZ010000043.1 GCA_905478065.1 uncultured bacterium
AAAAAATCAAAAAATAATGTTTTTATAGAGGATAAATAATTTTAAATAAATTTAGAAGGGAAGAGGGGGAGAAGCAAAAAAGTGAAGATTGTTTACAAATTGTAAACTTTTGTTACAGAGTGTACATGTAATTTTTTGATACAAATTAATAAGTTATATACAATAAAAAAGCCCTGACTCATCAGGGCTTTAAAATAATATTATTGATTAATAAACTATGGTTGGTATTTCTTAAATAGTTTAGATGGATTCTCGTTATCCGCAACATATAAAATGGGTGAACATTCTAAACATTGCACGGCAACATAAGTCCCATCACCGTCAGGATCAACATAATCAACTCCACCAGGAAGAACTATATATATATAGTGACCATCCTGGTAAGGACTTTTAATTGCGTTGTTTGCAAATTCAGCCATGTACTCCACGTGTCCTTGTGTTCCTTGATCATCAGTAATAGTGCTCTCTATCGCCTTGTTAGCTCCAGAAGCAGTTGTCCCAAATATAGATCTCCATTTGGCACCTTCACTATGGTCGTATGAATTAAAGGCGGTTGATTCGTCAGCATCTTCACCAATTGCTGATAGAAGCATTATTTCGCTGTCATATCCACCTACAGCAACATTATATTTCTCTTGCCCGGGAAATCTTCCACGGCCCTCAACAGTAACTCTATTGTTAAAAAAGTTTGAAGAAGCAATAACAATTTTGTCAATTTCAGCTAACGTTTTTTTCTCTTTAGCGCCTTCTCCAATTCCTGAGAATCTTGGAGCAGCTGTTGTGGCTAGAGTCGCCATCATTGCTGTTGTAACTGCGAATTCAGCTAATGAGTTTCCACTTATACTTTTTATTTTTTTTTTAATACTTTTTAATTTTATCATAATTTAGTTTCCTAACTGAATGTTTTGTGCACTGTAAATATAACAGCAATATCTATGCCGGAAATAGGTTTTTATCTTATAAATATTGTTTTTCCTCTTAAAATAATATTTAACTGAAAATAGACTGCTCTATTATTTAATTTTTTTAACAGCATATTAATACATATTGTAACACTATGTTACAGCTGGTACAATTGGTACATGCTCATTAATCTAAATCCGATGCAATGGTCCAGAATGATTTCAATGGTATTTCGCCAATAATATAATTATCTAAATCTTGATAATGTGATAATACTTGATCAATTAAGTCATTTTGGTTCCAAAGTCGAACTTTAAAAAACTCATTTGATCTTTCTTGCTCTACATTGCTCTTAAAACCTCCCCACGCTACCAATAATCCGTAATTCGCCCCGACGTCATTCATTGTGCCTAGAAATTTATCTAGTGTAGCAACGGGAACGTCATCAGCTCTAACTTGAATACATATCCTTGCATCATCGTCAAAGCCCATTCCGCCTTTGGCAGCAAGAATGTCTAAATCAGAGCCGGACTCATCCGATGAGCCCATATGGGTGGTATAACCTTTTGCTTCCATAACCGCTTTTACAAGCTTAGCCAATCGATGCCCTTTAAATTTTGTTCTAATTAGCTGAGCGATTTGATCCCTTGATATTTCTTGGAGCAATGCCACGAGTTCATTCATTTGGTCGTAACTAGTATCGTCATCCTTTGTTGGCGCCCAATCGTTATCCGCCATGGTGTGGAATACTTTTTCTACACCATCAGCATTAAACACATCTTTAAAACCACCTAATTGATAAAGAATATCTGTTGGGAAATACCCTCTGGGAATGTCTTTTTCTATCCATTTAATTTCTCTAGAATGGTAATAAGGGTCTACACCGCCTTTTTCATAAACGTATCCACCTGTTACCTCGCCAACATGCAATACGGGGCTTAGTTTACTAGGAACAATAACCCAATCTTTTTGTTGTACTTCATGCGCAAATGACCATATCTGATCAGACCAACTTGAAAGTTTTGAGGATGGTAGCGTAGGGTAAAATTCATCTAGAGAAATTCGAAGCGCTGCTTGTTCTGCGATTTTGTTAAGGTCTGTTTTAAAACCATCCCTTGTTAAATATACTTTACTTTCTTGAAGAAAACGGTTTTCATATTCTCCAAATTTTCCACCTCTAACAACCCAAATTGACATACTTATTCCTTTTTATCTTTATATACTTTGTTAAAATAATTTAATACAAAACAATGTTATCTATCACGTTTATTTAGTTTTGTAGTCATGCCATTTAGTTGTTGGCAAGAGATTCATACATGTCCCATATTGGTAAAAATATAGAAAGAGCTAAGACTAAAATCATTGCGCCCATTATTACAGTAATAATAGGCTCTAAAGTAGAGGTAAGCGTGCGCACTCTTGTCTGAGTTTCGTTATCAACCATTAATGCGATTTCGACTAGCATATCATCCAAGGAAGCTGCTTCTTCTCCAACTTGAATCATTTTTATTTGTTGTGCTTCAAAAATGTCCGAACCATATTTATCCAGGGACTTAGCAATTTTATGACCAAGCCCAACATCTGATTTAGTATTTGCGAGTTTGTGTTGTACGTAACTATTTCCAGTACTTCTCGAAGAAATTGTTAGAGATTCTAAAATTGGGACACCTGTTCTATTTAGCGTTTCAAGTACGTGGCAAAATCTTGAAATAGCCATATTCTTAAAGATTTTTCCAAAAACAGGAGCGTTAATTTTAAACCTATCCCAAACAATTGCGCCTTTTTTGGTTCTTTTAAAATGAAAAAATAATCCTGCGAGTATTGCAATACCTGTAATAAGATAGAAAGAATAATTTTGTAAAAAAGTATCAATTCCAAGTAAAATTCTTGTTGGTAGTGGCAATTCAATACCTGTTTGGCTAAAAAGAACAGAAAATCGAGGCAGAATAAATGCAACAGCGTAAAAACCAACTGTCACGGTTATTCCGATAACAATCATTGGATATCTTATTGCTTGTTTAATTCCATTCGTCAATTGTAAATCGTAACTGATAAAATCTGCAAGTTTAAAAAGAACAGTTTCTAAAACGCCTGAGCTTTCTCCAGCTCTGATAATATTAATATACATTGTATCAAAGACTTTTGGATGTTTTTCCAATGAATTTGACAGGGTGGCTCCAGCAGAAATATCTTCAATAATTTTTTTAATGGTTTTATTTAAAAGTGGATTAATCGTTTTTGAAAGCATTGATTCTAAAGCATCAATAAGAGGTACACCCGCCTTAAGCATTACGGATAATTGTCTAGAAAAATTATATATTGAATCAGGTGGAACGCTGTCGAATACGTTTACATCAAGCTTTTCAAAGACGGAGACCTTTTTAACTGTGATTGATATTGGGTCCAGCCCCATTTTCTTGAGTTGCTCTAAAACAATTCTTTCCTCAATTGCTTTAATTTCACCTTTCACCACAGATGCTTTTTGATCTCTTGCGATGTAGGAAAATATTTCTACAGCATTTTTACTCTTTGCCGCGGAGGCCATATTGTTCCAATTTTCTATAAAGTGTCATTCTACTAATACCCAATTCTTCTGCTGTTGAAGTCATGTTCCATTTATTTCTTTCAACACTTGATTTGATTGCTTCCATTTCAATTTCTTTGAGAGTCGCAATTTTAAGTACAGGGTTTGAATCTGTTATTGTTCCTATAACTAGATCGCTATTTGGAGAAGAACCTTTTTCTGGTTTTTTTTCTAATTCAGGTTCAATCGTGTCTGGTGCTTTTTGAGCTTCAATAATTGTTTCTTTTTCATCTAATACCGAACCTAAATCTTTTTCAGTTAAGTATTTATTACTGCAAATCAAAAGAGCCCTCTCTAAAGTATTTTCAAGCTCTCGAACATTTCCTGGCCATGAATAGTCAATTAATCTATCAATTGCTTTTGGTTCGATGTAGGCAACATTAAGATTATGCTTCTTTTTAAGAGATTTAAAGATAGCATAAGTTAAAAGAGGAATATCAACTTTTCGTTCTCTTAAAGGAGGAAGAGTGACAGGGAAAACATTTATACGATGAAATAGGTCCTCTCTAAACTCCCCATCTTTAATCTTCTCATTTAGGTCTTGGTTTGTTGCAGAAATAACTCGCACATCTACTGTATGAGTCTCCGCTCCACCAACCCTTTCTATTTCACCACTTTCCAAGACTCTTAATATTTTTGCCTGAAGAGAAGTACTCATATCTCCTATCTCATCTAAGAAAATAGTTCCACCATTAGCAACCAAAAATTTTCCATCTTTTTTCTCATCTGCCCCAGTGAAAGAACCTTTTTCATGTCCGAATAATTCACTTTCAAGAAGTTCTGAAGGAATGGCTGGACAGTTAACCGACACTAACGACTTTTTACTTCTTTTGCTGGTGTCATGCATAAATTTTGCAGTTAAATTTTTTCCTGTTCCACTTTCACCATAAAGAATTGTTATAACATCTTTTTCTTGAATTTGAAGAAGTAATGTATAAATTTTTTGCATGGAATCTGAAACACCCAAAATAGTGCTTAAGCCATGCGAGTTTATTTGTTTTCGCTGATTTTTATTTAACCCTCTGCTAAAATTGATAAACGTGGAGCAATTATCAATTAGTTCATTAAAGTGTTCAACCGAAGAACCTTTTGGTTCAAACCAACCAGACAAACCATTGTCAAAATCAGTTAAAATTTCAGATCTTCTTTTATCGGACCTCACAATTGCGATAATAGGTGTTTTGCTATAATGCTCTAATTGTTTAATCAAATTACTTGGGTCCATTAAAGGTAGTTGGTCTTCAATAATTACAGCGCTATATCTATTCTCGCTATCAGCCAAGGCATTTAATGCGATCATTCCATTTTGTACTGCATCGATTTTTTTATCAGAATCATTCAATATCTGTTTAACATCAAATGAGTCACCTACATATAAAATTGGGTCTATCATCAAATAGTATCCGTTCCAAGTGTTTCTACAATTTCTTGTAAGGATGTTTCTCCACGTTGTGCTTTTATTAAGCCATCATGTAGTAGCGAAAACATTCCATACTCTATTGCTTTTTGTCTTATAACATGACCCGGTTTTTGTTCCATTACTAAATCAGCAATGTCATTATTCATTCTAATGAGCTCAAAAAGCCCAACCCTACCTTGATATCCTGTATTTCTACAGCTCAAACAACCAACGCCTTTGTAAAACTCAATTGGTTCATCGACTTCGAGACCAAATTTTATTAGCTCTGAAGGTTCAACCATATGTTTTTCGCGACATTCTTTGCATAATTTTCTAACGAGCCTTTGGGATAATATTCCTTTTACTGTAGAAGTAATCAAAAAAGGTTCCATTCCCCAGTTTAATAGTCGAGTGAATCCCGAGGCTGAATCATTTGTGTGTATTGTACTAAATACTAGATGGCCAGTTAAGGCAGCTCTAATAGCAAGTTCTACCGTTTCTTCATCTCGAACCTCCCCTACCATGATTATGTCAGGATCTTGTCTCAAAATTGCTCTTAATGCTGAGGCAAAAGTGACACCTGATCTACGGTTTACTTGCGCCTGATTTATGTTATCTAGATCATATTCAATAGGGTCTTCGATTGTTACAATATTTACATCTGGGTTATCCATCTTATTTAAGGTGGAATAAAGAGTTGTCGTTTTCCCACTACCTGTTGGTCCTGAAACGAGAATGATTCCCTCTCCTCCAATAAGCATATCTTCAAATCGGTTAAGGATGTCTTTTTCAAATCCTAAGCCATCAAGGTCGTGCATCGCATCGGATATGTTTAATAGTCGAAGTACTGACTTTTCTCCATAAAGAGTTGGGTATGTTGAAACACGAAGGTCGAGCCTATCATTATTCATATCAAATAATATTCTACCATCCTGTGGCCTTCTTGATTCTGCAATATCCATATTGCCCATGATTTTTATTCTAGATGTTAATGGCGTGGCAATGGAAACAGGGAGTGTTTGAAAGTCTACTAGTTTTCCATCTATCCTGAATCTCACTCGAATATCCGTTTCTCTAGTTTCTATGTGTATATCACTGGCTCGGTATTT
>CAJQGZ010000044.1 GCA_905478065.1 uncultured bacterium
TTTTTGTATGGAGAATATTGGTTTACCTAAATCCATAAAACCAAGACCATACTGGTTACAATATATTTCTACTTATATTGTATTTTTTTTGTCTCTATTTATTGGGAAAATTAAAGTAAATGGTAGATACAATATTCCCAAAGAAGGTTCTTTCGTTCTTGCATCAAATCACTTTGGGTATTTTGATCCTTTTGTTTTAGTACACGCAATACGAAGACCTATAGACTTTATTATGCAAAAAGAATTGGGAATTGAACTACATTTTCTCTTCGCACCGATGATATATGGCGCTATTCTCACAGATAGAAATAAAGTAGGGCCATCAACAATAAAAGACTCATTAAAGTCGATTAAAAAAGGAAAAATATTAGGGATTTTCCCAGAGGGTGGGATAACAAGTACGGTGCTTACAGAAGCAAAACCAGGCGCTGTTTTTATCGCAAGTAAAGCAAACACTAAAATTTTACCCGTTTCTATTAGTGGGGGAGATCATGCTTGGGATAATATGTTAAAAGGTAATAGTTCTATAATTACTATTAACATCGGAAAACCTTTTGGACCAATTGAAATAAAAGGTTCAAAAGAAGAAAAAATGAATAAATTAGAAAGTTATAGTAGAGAGCTTATGTGCCGGATAGCCGCATTGCTTCCTGATCATAAACACGGTGATTTTACTGGTGATGAAACTATTAACAGATACCGTAAAGAAGACGGCTTTCGTTTTTTTAACTAATTGTTTTATTTAAAATCAGCTAAGATACTACTGATGCAACATGTTAGTTTTTTTGCAAATGGTATATGTAAAAATTCATTCGGTCCATGAGCATTTGATTTTGGACCCAATACACCCGTAATTACAAATTGTGCCTTCGGAAATTGTTCGCCTAACATAGCCATAAAAGGAATAGTACCACCCTCGCCAATTGAGCCAGGCATCTGTTTAAAATATGAATTGGAAGCTTTTTCTATAGCCTCCAATAACCAAGGTTCTGTTTCTGGCGCATTCCAACCTTCTGCCGCTTCTTCAAAATCCAGCTCAACTGTAGCTTTGTAAGGTATGTTTTTTTCTAAAACTTTTTTAATAGCATCTACTCCTTCTTGAGGATCAACCATAGGCGGAATTCGCATAGATAACTGAAGGGTTGTGTACGGTCTTAAAACATTTCCAGCGTTTGCGGTTGATGGTAACCCATCAGAACCAACTATAGATAGAGCTGGTTTCCAAGTTCGCCTCAAAACACCTTCTACTATATCATCTGTGGAAGGTTCCATTTCGTCTTTCCATGGAAATTCTTTCACGAGCTCATCTCCAAGAATTGAGACTAGTTTTTCCGTTTCTTTAATACGGTAGTCTGGTATATCTGTATGAAGTTCTTCTACTAAAACATTCCCGGTTTTTTCATCTTCTATTTTAGAAAGTAGGCTTCTTGCAATTCTAAATGATGAGGGTACATGCCCACTAGCACCACCAGAATGTATTCCTTCTTTTAATACTTCCACTTTCATCTTTAAACCAATCAAGCCACGCAAAGATGTTGTTGTCCAAAAGCGTTTATAATCACCGGCCCCCGAGTCTAGACAAACAACTAGGTCTGGTGTTCCAATTAGCTCTGAACAAAGTTCCATGTAATGTGGTAAATCAGGAGACCCGCTCTCTTCTGAAAATTCAATTAGAACTAAGATTCTAGGGTGGCTAATATTTTGTTCTTTTAGTGCATTCACACTTGCTACCGATGCAAAAAGTGCATATCCATCATCTGCTCCCCCACGACCATAAAGCTTTTCGTCTTTTATTACAGGTGTCCAAGGTCCCAACCCCTCATCCCAACCTTCCATTTCTGGCTGCTTATCTAAATGGCCATACATTAAAATATTTCCTTCTGTTGTACCTGGAATATCTAACATTATAAGAGGCGTTCTGTTTGGAGATTTTTTAACTATTAACTCTGACCCTTCTGGTTTGTTTTTTTCTGTCCAAGCCACTGCTAACTTTAAAACTTGTTCCATATGACCGTGTTTTTCCCAATCCGGATCAAAAGATGGAGATTTGTTTGGTATTTTTATGTATTCAACTAGTGTTGGTACAATTTTATTATCCCAAAAATTTGTAATGTATTTATTTAAAATATCTGAATTCATTTTATTTTAGTAGTAATAGTTTTTGAGTATAAAAACTCTGTTCATTTTCAATGACAAAAATATATGTTCCGGAAGGAACTTCCTGTCCTAAGTTATTCAACCCGTTCCATGTTAAATAGTGAGTACCTTTTTTAATGTTCCCCTCGAATAAATCGATTACTGATTGACCCATAAGGTTAAATATTTTTGCTGAAATTATATTATCACCACTTGTTTTATAAGGTATCTTGATATTATTATTAAATGGGTTTGGGTATGCTGTTTCTAATTTAAATTTATTTAAGACCGCATCTTCTTTGGGTGTGCTAAGAACAGACTCAAATGAAATTGATTCTATATTAAACCCACCTTGAACAATTTGAAGTCTAATAAACTGATTTTCGTTTGAAATCTCCACATTAGGTATTGTTAAATCAGACCAATTATACCAACCTCCGGTAGAAGTTGGTACGTTAAGTACACTTATGTTTACTCCATTGATTTGGATAAAAAACATACCACCATCCCCATTAGAGGCAACAGAAACATTTATATTGTAATTTCCAGGCGTGACATTTTCAACCGTGTAGCCAAGCCATTCTCCAGTTTCTGTCCAACCAATATTGTAAGGATACCCATTAGGGTTTGTGTTACTTTCAACATCAACACCATCATTTCTATAGCTCCAGCCATCATTGTAGCCACCATCACCATTATTGTACCAATTATCATCTGTATATGATATTCCCCAATTTCCCACATCATAATGGACTGCTGCGATTGTTCCTGGAATTGAGTGAGCTCTATACGGCTTTGAAACTGATCCATATTCAGGGTCGGTTAAGCAAGAAATAACACCCTCATTTACATGACAATTTTCAATTTTTAAATTTTCTGTAAGAGTAGACAAAGCATACTCTGCTTCTTGTGAAGTAGGGGGAACAGTATTTCCTTCGAAATAGTTTAATAAATTATTGTATTCTGGCGAAATAATGGCGGAATAAGGACTAGTTATTTTATCAGCTTTTTTATGGCACCAAAAATTCCAACCTATGTTATTTTCTTCTAGTAATTTAATCAAAGTCTCATAATACCAAGAGTTAGAATTTTCTCCTGATTCGCCCATCCATAATGGAACATTATAGGTGTTACGCATTGACAAATAAGATTGAATAGTTGATATATCTGTCTCCCCCCAATATTTATGAAAGGAATAGGACATATTATTATCCCAGGGTGGAGTAAGTCCAGAAAAATCAGTTCCATACCAATTCCCTTCAACAAAAACGATATGGTTTTGGTCTACCTCTCTTATAGCTTGCGTAATATCTATGTAGAGTTGTTTGAATTCAGTTAGGCTTACCCCTCCTGGTAAAACAGGCTCATTGATTAAGTCATACCCACCAATAAGTGTATTGTCAGAATAGTAGTCCGCTATTTCTCTCCAAATTTGAACTGTTAATTCTTTTTTATCCTCTTCAAGCCATAATCTAGCTATACCATCGCTATCGCTAATTGGACCGCCATTTTGTGCGCCTGGCGCACAATGCATATCAAGAATAACGTACATATTATAAGGCTCACACCAGGAAAGAAGTGTGTCTACAATTTCGTATCCAATTGGCGTTGATCCATCTTCCGTGTGAAACTGTTTGTAGTGAAATGGAAGCCTTATATGGTTAAAACCCCATTCAGCAATCTGATCAATGTCGGCCCTGGACACGAAATTTTTTCTATACTCATCCCAAAACTCGTTTGATTTTTCTTCTCCAATTAAATCTACAACATGGTTCTCTATTTGAGTTGGAGATTCGAAACCTTCTATCCAGGCTCTATTTATAAGCATATACCCTTCAGGGACCAGCCAACCGCCTAGCCCAAAACCTCTTAGTAATATTGGTTCGCCGTTGCCTTCTACAATTTCTTTTCCAGCAGTGTGTAAAAACCCCTGAGAAAAAGATAAACCAGATAAAATTAAAATTATTTTTATTAATCGCATTCTTCGCATTTATTAAAACATATTAAATTTAGAACTTTATCGGCAGATTCTGTAACTACTATTCGATCATTGTATTGGCCCGTGCCGCAATTACTAGGCACCGTTTCCCAACCACCAGACCAGGTAGTAGGGAAATACCCATTTCTAAATTTATAAGTAAAAGTAGATTTTTTTGGTAATGATAAACTAACAGACCAGATATCAGTCCCTTCTTGAGGAAACATTCGTATACCACCAGGGGAGCCAGACCCAATAGTTCCACCTGATATCCAAACCCCTGTTCCTCCAACATTAACGTTTTTCATATCAACAGAGACTGTCACCATCACATCATTTTCTACAGTTGTTTTTTCATAAACCTTTACATAATCAACCATCATCTCCAAAGGGAATCGTGTCGCGTCAACGCCTTGAACACCTCCCCAATCACCACCAACAGCTAGGTTTAAAATAATATAGTGAGGGTTATCAAAAGGCCACTTAGAAATGTCACCATCACTATCATTATAGACAAAAAAGTATGGATCATTATCAACCAAAAACCTTAAATAATTTGGAGTCCACTCTAAGCTATAAACATGAAAGCTATCTGTGGCTGTATTAATTATTGTTGAACCTGATTTTTGGGTGTTTAAATTATGGTTAAATGTTTCGGTATGAATCGAGCCATGAATTATATCATCCTCGTAACCTACGTGTTCCATTATATCTATTTCACCACATTGTGGCCAACCATCTGTGCTAATATTTTCGCCAAGCATCCAAATTGCCGGCCAAGAGCCGCGCCCCTTTGGTAGCTTAGCTCTGATGTCAAAACGACCATATGTTTTATTGAATTTACCAGCTGTGTTTATTCTTCCGGATGTATAGTCGGAATTATAGTCGTTCCCCTGGTAGTCTTTATCAAAATAACCCGGTTCCACAAGAGCTCGAATAACCAAGCACCCATCTTTAAAATATAAATTTGTATCTCTGTTTGTATAGGCCTGCAGTTCGTTATTTACCCAGCCTGGTCTCCATTTTAAAATATTCCACTTATTATTATCTAACACTGGGCCATTAAATTCTTCATTCCAAATAAGACTCCAGGTTGAATCAGACTCTTCAGGTACAATATTATCATTAGCATTTTCACTTTCAGAATCATTACACCCAAAAATGAATATTAAAAATATGATATATAAAAATTTTGAATAATTAAACATTATACTATTTAACGAACAAAACCTTTGCGTTTTTGATTAACGTTCCATTATTTATTTTTAAAATATATGTACCAGAAGAAACATTTTCTCCTTTATTGTTCTTGCCGTTCCAAACAATATTTTTTTCTCTATTGGTATGGTGTGTCCAATTCGACTTGTAAATAATATTTCCATTAATATCATATACATTAAAATTAATTAAAGAGTTTTCATTTGTTTTGATGGGTATAGAAACACGCCCATTAAAAGGATTTGGGTAGGGAGGTTTTATTTGAAATAATTGTGGTAATTGATTATCGCTTAATTTAAGTGGGTCCCCATTATAACCTGTATCTCCAGGTTTTGTTAAACATAAAATCATATAGCCGGATTGGAACACAACATTTGCATATGTGAAATCTGCATTGTTTCCGTCAAAAGAGTGCGATGCTTTGCTCCAACGATCTCGGTCATAATCATCAAAATCATCTTTCCATAACTCTATGAAATTATTATTTGTTCCTGCATTTCCTGTGCCTGGTACATAGGCATAATATTTAACCCAATCATAAAGTGCATACGAAGGCAGTGTTGTCTCATCAAAAGACCCGGCCCAGCTCACGGAAGTTGGTTGCCAGATGTTCATCATTAATTGTTGAGGATGATAAAGTGAATCAACATAGAAATTATTTATATACCGAATAAGCATATCATCAACAAAAAAGGCAATGTAGTCTGGGGTCCACTCAATAGCATAATCATGAAAGTTTTCTTGTGGGTTAAAACTAACAACTGTTTGATCTGGGAGGTCCCATTGGTTTTGTATAATTAAATTCGTTGTTACCTTATTATCATACCTACCGAGTAATTCAATATCTATTTCATTCCAGTGTTGCGCTCCAACTAACCCCTCTGCCCAATAATCCCTATATAAAAAGAAAGAATTTACAACTCCGCTTCCAGGTGCTGCTTTCATTCTAGTCTCAAAACGACCATACTGAAATGTTTGGTCTGTTCTTAGTTCACCTCCGCGATAAGGTTCTGCAACTAAAATACTTAAAATAGTGAAGGATGATACAAAACATAATTTCATTATAGAAATTTTTTTCATTAAAGTATAAAACTCGATTTAAGACAACTAACTTTTATTTCTTTTATCTCTCCTGATCTAGAAAACAATTTTTTACTGATTTCAGCGGGTAGAATATTTCCTGAGATATTTTCTGTAGTTTGATTATTAAACGAAACAGATAAGTTGTAACCTTGTTCAGATAGTTGATATATGATTGGAACTTGACAATATGTAAAGGCAAGTTGCTGTGGCTTAAGACTGTATTCACAGAAATTATGATTTATATCAACATATGAAAAAACAGCATCTTCTTTTAAAAATTCAGATAATTTTAGAAGATTGGTTTGGAAAACAAGTTTGCCATTTTTTAGAGAGCATCCTAATTCTCCCATCCGTGTAATAATTTCTTCCTTGACTTGTCCTGTCATTCCTGGTTGCTGAGCACCCCTATTATATGGAGTATGAGAGTAAGGGTCGTAAGGGAAAGCTCCGTATTGTTCAGGAGTTTTATCTGAACTAAGACCAGCTCTTATTTTGTAATATAAATCACCGAGTTTTTTTATTATCGAAATATCCTCTTTCGTATTGACAGCTTCAAAAAACAATTCTTGGGTAGCTAATAACAATTTAGAAACCATGTGCCAATATATAGATCCAATTCCTTCATAGGCATACATAGTTCCTGATCTACCGGTGTAGTTTTGGTGATCAAAAATTTCAAGATAATAGTTTAAAACCTTATTTTTTTCTTTTTGAATATCTTTAGCGTACTTTTCAACATTTGACAAACGGTCTAGTTTTTTTTCAAGAAAATTTGAATTAATTAGTGATTCATTAAATCGATAGTTACCAACATCGTCTATATAAAGTATTTCAGTGTTTTTTTGTTCTATTAGGTTTTTGAAAAGATTACAATCATCAACAATATTATCTGGAATTATATTTTTATCTAAAAATCTTTTTAATTTTTTTCGCGGATAAAGCATAAAACTATTTTGTTCTGATTGGTACATGTCACTTTTAAAAAGAGAAGAAAGAATATTTATCGCCTCTTTTGGCTTAACCTGTCCAGAACTTAGAGCGGACACCTGTCCTTCAAGCATCGGGAAAAGAGCTGAGACATTTATTTCATTCGTTTTATCTATGTTAATAGTATTGTAGGCAGAATAAAGATATTTATTTAGGTTGTTTTTCATTGAGCTTTCAAAATAACGTAAAACCAAATTGTTAAAATCTATTAAATCAATGATTTTTAATTTTTCACTGTTTTTTGATATCTGGTTATATGTTTGTGACCTATAGCGTGAAAAAGCTTCTTGTAATTCAACAACAAAGTTTTTTCTGCTGGTAGGTCCGATTTTACCTTCTAGGCTAGATTCATAACTCTCAAAAATATTTTTAATAGTTTTAAACCACATTACTACTTCAGAAGAAATTTCAACCTCAACATTATTTACATCAGAAAGGACCTTGTTTAAAAACAGTATATGTCGATTTAAGTAGTAAAGTGTTACCATTGAAACACCATAACCCACTAAGGCATTGTTAGCATCGTTCCATTCAGGTCTTTGTGCATTCAGCCAGATACCACCATCGGGGATGAAATTTGATAATTTTGATAATTGTAGTATCAAAAGTTTTTCCGCCATTGTAACATGGACCACTTTATTTTTATCAATGACTAACTTAGCATCTGTTCCAAAGTCTTCAATTTTATTTATGATGACTTGATGAAGTTCGTGATCAAATTCTATCGTGTCTTTGGGGTTGTTTAGGATTTCATTAGAGCTTTTAATTTTATAAGGAACGTTAGCCGAACTAAATATTTTAGAGTTGAAATAACGTAAAATAAAGTCACTATTTATTTCCCATTGAGATTCAAGGAGTTTTAACAGATATATAATTTGATGATCATTCCAGTATCCAATGTGACTCCACGTATCTTCCTCATCCACAACCTCCCAATCAATCCCTTCTTTATTTATTCTGTATGGATTATATCCGTCAGTTGTGCATGCATTTAAAAATTTGCATATTATTGATTCAAGAGACTTTGGATAACTTATAGAAAGACCTTCCCAGTTTTGAAAGATATCTCGCCAGTTCCCTTCGTGGTAGTATAAAACAGAATTCCCATCATTTACTTTTATATTAAACTGATTCCAAGGTCTGCTTGGGTCGCCATGCCTTCTGCCAAAAGTGAGAGGCAAGTATTCGTAACACAATCTTAAAAGAGAAGAATTTTCTCTGGTTTCCCCAAAATGGATTAGGTCAGTTAAATTACTCTTTTCATCAAGTTGACTTAGGTCTTCTTTAACAGCATTATATTCATTTTTATTTCTTGTCTTTAAAAAATCAATAAAATCATTTTTATTTATATCATAGTTTTGAACAAAAATCCCACCACGCATTATGTTAAAGAGGACATTCGATGTATGATGTAAATTATTGTTAGTAGATGAAGTGAGCTGAAAGCCATCTGAGCTTCCTATATATTTCATTAATGAAATATGATTTTCTTTTATGCTTTTATCAATCTCGTTACTTATAGTGTTTATTGATTCATTTAGATGGACAATGTTTTTATGATTTTGATTTACATCTAATACTATATCCCAATTAGCTTTTTGGTCTGGTTTTAATTTTTTTCGAGTATTTATAAAATAAGACCCCGGCACTCCAGTTATAACATCTTCATTGTTATTTGCATTCTCAGGAAAAAGAAGCGTTGCTTTAAAATTAATTTCACTTCGAAACCATGCGGTATTAGCAGTTAGGGATTCTCCTGGGTCTGGCCTATCCATTATCAAAGACCCAAGAGAGAAGATTGCGAGGTTTGTATCTCGAATAATCTCTGAATGTTTATAGGCATTTGATAGGTTGCTTAAAGATTGTTGTGTTTGTACATCAAGTCCTGAAGGTAAAATATTTTGAAGGCCATCAATTATTTCAAACTCAAACTCTTCTTCTGAGTTATTTACTAATGCTGTTCTTTTTATAAATCCAAATTCTCTACTAGGTAACCATTGGTATCTAAAAGAAAGTTTTAAATCTTTATTTATTTCTTCATAAAGAATATTATCGCCGAGAGCATCCTTGTATAGATTTCTTTGAACATTATGTTTTGCGGGTAAATAAGAAAGGGGAGACCAGGTATCAACTTTTTCATTACTTTTATAAATATTAATTTTTGTGCATGGACCAGTTGTGTTCAAACTAGTATGAATTAAGTTATCTGTAATATATGGAAACAGGGCATGATCCGCCTTTTCTCTTCCGGCGGTAAGTGCGCCATTGCTTGAAATAAACATCCAATGGTTGTCGCTGCTTGTTAAGCTCATTAAGAAAGGGTCCATCCGGTCAACATTTTTTATTTTATATGCTGGTTTTTTCATTGTCATACTAGATATGTTTATCAACTATTGTAATTATTGATCTTTTAGGAATTGTGAAAACAGATCTTATTTGATCCCTGTTGTATTTAATTTCAACATCACCATCATTTTTATTCAGTATAATAGTTTGAGTTGAACCTCCATCCTTTTTAATAGAAGATAGGACTTCTATGTTTTCGTTTGTGTTTACAGAGTTTACAATTTTGTCGCCAGGCATTATAAATCTTGAAAAGTGACCAATGTAGTAATACGAACTTTGGTATAGTAATTCTTGAGACTTTGTATCAACAATTATCGGAGCACTACAATAGTTTCCAACGTGATTTGGGCCTCCTTTTTCATTTAAAATTAGATTCCAATCTATCCACGCCACTGTCCACCTGTTTAAATCATTAATTATTGAAGTAGCATATCGCTCCCCTAAATCCCAAGAACCAATATGGGGACCACCTTCTTGACATCCTTCTGTAAAAATCAATTGTTTGTCTGGAAATTCATCGTGGACTTGTTGCACATTATCAAAATGGTCACCACAATACCAGTGAAATCCTGTGCCCCATACATATTTTGCTGCTTTAGGGTCACTCAAAACTGTTCTAGCTCTTTTGACCATTATATCTCTGTTATGGTCCCAGATTATAACTTTTTTATTTAATAGATTGTGTCTTTCGAGCGATGGGCCTAAATGGTTTTTGATAAAATCTCTTTCTTCCTCTGCTGTGTATAAGCATGAGTCCCATGTTTGCTTGGCTTCAGGTTCATTTTGAACAGACAAACCCCACATCGGGATTCCTTCGTTTTCGTAGTGTTCTATAAACTTACAATAGTAGTCAGCCCAGATATCTCTATATTCATCTTTTAGTTTTCCACCGAAATTCATTTCACCGGTTGTTTTCATCCAAGCTGGTGGACTCCAAGGGGAGGCCATTATTCTAATTTTATTTTTTCTCTTTTGGAGTGCATCTTTTATTAGTGGGATTAAAGATATTCTATTTCTAGCTAATGAAAATGTATTTAGCTCTGGATCATTCTCTTTTTCAACATGGGCATAATTACCCAATGAAAAATCACAACTATTAATATGCGTTCTAGCCATACTGTACTTATTCCCATCATCTCCAAAATAAGCTTCAATGATTTCTTCTTTTTTACTCTGATCTAGTTCTTTGTATATGCTAGATGAGGACTCTGTAAAGGAACCCCCAAAACCCAAAATTTCTTGGCGAACTTTATGGGTTTCTACAGTTAGCTCTGAACTTATATTAGCATTTTTATTAGATATTTCTTTTGGTGATATTTGAAAAATTCTATCAGATGAGTTTTTTGAAGTAATAAAGAGTTTTAGGTTGTCGTTCATCTTTTACTCATTTTTGTGATTTAAGAAAGTTTTGGTACCAGTAGTAGCTTTCTTTAGGTACTCTTTCAAGTGATTCGAAATCAACCCAAATCAAACCAAACCTTTGACTATAGCCCTCTGCCCATTCAAAATTATCCATTAAAGACCAGGCAAAATATCCAGTACATGGAATGCCTTCATCAACAGCTAATAGTATTTGTTCAATATGTGAGCGGTGATATTCTACTCTTTTAATATCGTTAACTTTATTATTCTTATCTGGGGCATCTCCATAAGAGCATCCATTTTCAGTAATCATAATTTCATTAACGTTATATTCATCTTGTAATCTTTTTAATAGATCGTAGATACCTCTTGGGTATACTTCCCACCCAAAATCTGTTTTTGGCCCCATGGGTATTTTGTGATTTTCATTTAGTTTTTCATCAATACTTTCATCTCTAATAACCGCTCTACTATAATAATTAACACCCAAAAAATCAGTTGGTGTAGATATTATTTTCAAATCTCCTTCTTGAATAAAGTTTAGATCAGATTGTTTGATAGCTTCTTTTTCTAATAAACGATCAAATAATAATTCTGGATATTTTTGTTTATATAATGGATCAAGGTATAGCCGATTAAATTGAGCATCATAAAAAGCACATTCTTTTTTATCATATTCACTGTCAGAAGCCGGGATGGCTGTGTTTAGATTTAGAGTAATACCTACTTTTGCATTTTTAACATTACTTTTTATTTCTGGAACTGCTTTTCCATGAGAAAGTAATAGGTGATGTGCTGTATGAAGACTCTTCGCCCACTCATTTTTTAACCCAGGTGGCTTTCTGCCTTCTACATAGCCTAAAAAACTTATGCACCATGGTTCATTATGAGTAATCCAGTTAGAAACACGATCACCTAAGCCCCTGCTTAGATAGTGGCTATATTTTACAAACTGCTCTACCATATCACGGTTTGTCCACCCGCCTAAATCTTCTAAGCCTTGCGGTATGTCCCAGTGGTTAAGAGTTACAAACGGTGTTATATCATTCTCTAGTAGTTCATCAACTAAGCGATCATAAAAATCCATCCCTGGCTGATTTACTTTATTCTCTGTTCCAATTGGGAATATTCTTGGCCAAGAGATTGAGAACCTGTATGAATCAACACCCAGGTCTTTCATTAGTTTTATATCTTCTGGAAATCGATGGTAATGGTCACACGCAATATCTCCATTGTCACCATTTTTAACTCTTCCCTTTGAATGGCTGAACACATCCCAAACTGATGGGCCACGCCCATGCAGGTCGTGTGCCCCTTCAATTTGATAACTCGAAGTGGCAATCCCCCATCTAAAATCATTTTTCTTCTTAGTTTTTTTCATAATAGTATTTACTTTTAGTTTGTTATGTCGTTAAGTCATCTAGGAGAATTAACTTAGATTAATTCTTTTATGTTTTTCTATTGGGCCTTGTATTAGGTCTTCAGATTTGCTTCGTTCAATTACTGTTCCACCCGCTTTATTTCTTTCTTTTTTATTTTTCCATTTGTAGTCTGTTTTAAACCAAGGAACCCAATTGTCCTTAATGGGATTGTATGTACACAGCAGGTCGTAAATACCTCCTTTGGTTGGCCAACGAGGTATTGTTGGTTGGTCAGGTTCAAAATTTTTAACCCAGGATATGAAGTTTTTTTGATAAATAACCAATCCATCTCTTTTCCTATTTGATGACTCACCTCTGCAATTTTCGGAAATGGTAGACATAATTAAAACAATAATTAACTTTAAAGAGATAATCATGGTTTTTTCTTATATACTCTAAAATGTTCTATTTCCATCTTGGTTGGGAATGCGTTGTCATCAATACCTTTAATTCCTCCCCAATTGCCACCGATAGCTATGTTCAATATAAAATGGAATTTTTCATCAAAAGGCCATCTTTCCCAGGGTTGATTGTTTTTAGAGTAGGAGAATATTAATTTATCATCTACAAAAGTCTTAATCTGTTTTTCATCCCATTCTAGTATGTAGTTTTTAAAGGTACTGATTACATCGTCAACGACGATGTGTTTTGTTTGGTCGGAATTAGAAAGGTCCCCATGGTGTGCAATATTATGAACCGAAGAAACAATATGGCCTTCGTCAAAACCTACATGTTCTAGTACATCTATTTCTCCGCTATTTGGCCAATTACCATGCTTCCAATCGGTAGGTAGTCCCCAAAAAGCAGCCCATGTTCCAATTCCTCTTGGAAGTTTTGCTCTTATTTCAAATCTGCCATATTTCCAGCTCTTTTTTGTTTTTATTCTAGAACTAGTGTATTTAGATCCATAAAAATCTTCTTTTAATGCCTCAATGATTAGCTTCCCGTTTTTAATTCTAACATTCTTCAGGTCATCCGTGTAATACTGAGCCTCATTATTCCCCCATCCTCCTCCTGTAACCCAGTTTAACTCTTTGTCAATTCTAGTTATAGGTTGTTTGTTTTTAGATGGTTTAAGCTTTTTATTTCTATAGTATGTTCCTTCAAGCCCAGGCATCCCATTTTTAGTTGTGAGGTTGGGGCCCGAGATTAACCTTTTGGTAAAATTTTCACTTTCCCAGCCTAAAATCATTGCTTCGCCACCACTGTCTTCAAAATATTCGATTACTATTGGATATTTTTTGTTACCTTGAAGCGTTATTGTGCCTTTATTTTCTGTTGCAGGCTGAGCTTTCCAGTTATTGATTATGTTTTTGCCGTCGATAAAAAGCCGAACACCGTCATCTGATATTGTATAAAAAGTATATTTTGAGCTTTCATCTATTTTAATTTGACCTTCCCAGCGAACTGAAAAATTATCACTTGGGAAGTCTTTTGGTGCGAAATATGGTGAGCTTATACCATACTCTTTGAATGAAGGTGCTCCTGTCCCAATGTCGAACGCCCAGCTTGAAAGATCAATGTTTTTATTACTAAACTCATCTGACCAAACTAGGTTCCAGTCGTTAATGTTTTTGTTTTCTTCTTTGCATGAGTTCAGAAAAAAGGTTAGGGCAATCAAAAGCAAAGTAGATAAAAGGTGCATAGCTTTATAAAATTGTAGAAACTATACTTTAGTACTATTTCGTATAATAATGTTTACAGGTATCATTGAAACTTGCCCAATAATCTCCTCTTTTTCAGATACCATATTCTCTATAGTTCGAATTGCCTGTTTCCCTAAATTTGCAAAATTTGTAGATATAGAAGTCAGTTCAGGGGTAATGGATTCACAAAAAGATAAATTATCGAAACCTGCTATTATAAAATCTTCTGGTATTTTGTAACCATGTTCGTTCGCAGCTTTCATAAACCCAAAACAAGAATGGTCATTGCAGCCAAATATTGCAATTTTGCTTAGTCCTTTATTTTTAAAATCAAGGAAGGCTTCACTCCCGGACTGACTTGAAAAATCACCTTCAAACCTCCACACAAGATCAAGAGATTCTCTTTCATTAATATGATCTATAAAACCATTTTTCCGGAAGGATGAATCCATCGCGTTTCTTGGCCCGGTGATTACGCCCACGTTTGTATACCCAACTTCTTCAAAATGCTTTGCTATCATATACCCGCCGCTGTAAGAATCAAAAGAAACTGTATTTACTTTTAAATTTTTTCCTGAGATTAAAGATACAATTGGATAGGTACCTACACCTTCCTTTATTGCGGTATAGCTTTCTTTTTCGAGTCCAGGAAGAAAAAGACAAAGACCACTATATTTTTTACTCAATTTAATAATAAAGTCCACAGGGTCATCTTGCCAATTGTAATTATCATCTACTCGAGCATCAATATTTATGAAAACAATATCTGATTTTGAATCTCTCGTTGCTTTATGAAGTCCATGGAAAAGTGAGGAGTAAAACTCACCTTGTCTTATTTCGGTTATTAGGGCGATGGTTGTTTTTTCAGAGGCATCAGACTCTCCGATGAACGGGTATCCTAGTTTGCGAGCTGCGGCATAAATTTTTTCCTCATTAATTGAGTACTTTCTTTTTTTGCGTCTAAGCGCTCTTGATACAGTGGCTATTGATAACCCAGTATCGTCAGAAACTTGTTTTAGAGTTGCTCTCATTTATATTTCTTATTTTTTAATTTTATGATTTATTGCCCTGTTAAAAATATGCTGATATTTTAAATATTGCAAATTTTTTTCATTATTTTGAAAAAAATATGAAAAAATATGAAAAAATATTGCATTTTTGGTAGAATGTGGATTATGTTTTAAACATCATAAAATATTCTTAGTCTAATTTATGTCATCAAGGTAAGAATACTTTTTTAAATGAAAAAAGAAGGAAAGTAATATGAGCAAAAAGATATCGTTTTTCACTCTAATCTTTGTCCCTTTATTATCATTTGGTCAAATGCAGATAAATAGTTTCGATTCTGAGCCAGCTGATAGTACATACTGGGGATATGAAATTTCAGAAAATGCTGACAGTACAAAGAGTTTTGTAAATATCAGCTATATAACAGACCAAGCTGCCGAAGGGTCAAGTGCAATGCAACTTGAATATAGTGGTCACAACAGTGAGTCATGGGGTGGTTATGCAAAAATTGAGCATTATGCTCGTCAACCACTTCCTCCGGATACAACTGGTGGTGGAGGAACTGGACCAGGTATAGTTGATGGTTCTTCTATTATTTTTTCTGGCACTTTTGGTGGAAGTCAGGTAGATACTACAACGATGACCTACACCAATCCTACTGGTTCAGAAAGCTGGGCTGGTTTTGCTAATGAAGACACTACATTTTACCCTTTTAGTTTCCCTGGTGGGGGGGCTATTACTTTTATGGGTTCTACCGCTGGAACAGATGTTGATGTTAATTTTCGTTTTGAATATCAACCTCATCCAAATGTAGATCCATCATACAATACTGCGAGTGTAACTGTATCTGGAACAGATCCACAGGCTTACACGGTTGAAGTCCCATCGCAAGGTGCAAACACATTCAGCTCATTTTTGTTATATGTGAACACTCTGGATGCTGCTGTAACAATTACACATGTTCATGTGCATGAGAAT
>CAJQGZ010000045.1 GCA_905478065.1 uncultured bacterium
AAAGTAATCGATGGGAAAGTCGTATCTAGGGCTTGCCTTAGGAGGAGGAGGTTCAAGAGGTGTTGCACATATTGGGGCGCTTCAAGTTCTCCATAACAGTGGGCTTAAGCCTGATTTAATCGCTGGCGTTAGCGCTGGTTCAATGATTGGTGCAATGTATGCCGCAACCTTAGATCCTAACTGGATAGAAACTCGCTTCCGTGAACTGATGAACAGTGATTTATTTGCGAGCTTTAGTTCCGGTTCTTTAATGGCTGGACGTAATAAAGAAACTTTTCTCGAGAACAATACTGAACTAGCAAAACAAGGCTATGCTGCTAGGCTAGGTTTGAATGAGTCTTACGTTGTTCCTCGTTCAATAATTGAAAATTCGGTAGAGTTCATGATACCTTGTAATAACTTTGAAGAGCTTCAAATTCCTTTAAAGGTTATAGCTACAGATATTCAAAACGGGGAAGAAATTATCTATAGCAGAGGTGATATTAGAGAAGCCCTCATTCAGAGCTCTTCTATCCCAGGTTTTTTTGAAGCTACTAAAAAAGATAGTAAGCTAATTGTAGATGGTGGCGTTACATCACCAATTCCAGTTGAGATACTAAAAGAGTACGCAGAAATGGTAATGGCAGTAGATATAACTAATTATGAATTAAAACCATTAAACCAACCGAATATGATAGAGATAATGAGGCGTTCAGATATCATTACATCCTTGAGATTAAAAAACAACTTGTCAAGGCAAGCAGACATTCTAGTTAAGCCTGAGGTCTCAGGCATTCATTGGTCCGACTTTGATAACTTTGATAAGTTGTTAGAGTGTGGCAAAAACGCAATGTCAAAAAGTTTAGAAACTCTAAAAAATTTAGAGCCGCGCAAAGATGATATTTACTATAAATTATGTTTAAACCTGAGGTAAAATACAACTCCACTATGATTAAATATTTAATAAGTTGTATTGTCTTTTTCGTTACTATCTGTTTGTCGCAGGTCACTAACCCTGTTGTTATCAACGTGCAGTCAGATACTTCGGCGCGAGCAGGTGAGGTAATCAACATAGTTATAGATGCTGAAATGGATAGTGAATGGAAAATCTATTCAATTTATAAAATTGTAGATGGTCCACTAGCAACAGAAATTGAGATTGCTGGAGAATCGATTAGTTCAATTGCTAAAATAATTGAGCCTAATCCAATAGAAAAATATGATCCTGGTTTCGATATGACTTCCTTTTATCATAAGGGTGACACTCAGTTTTCGACCCAAGTACTCATGAAAAAAAACTTGATTCCTGGAGTTTATGAACTCATTGTAAAAGTCTATTATCAAGTCTGTAACGAGCGACTTTGTTATCCTCCCAAAGAAGTATCTAAAAAGATTTTAATCAATGTTGTTCCTGGGGAGCCAAGGGACGGTAGAACTACTTTAAGTATTCTGAAGAGCGATAAAGTCGAAAAAAATAAGGGTAATTCATTTTTAAATCTAATTATTATTGCAATAGGCGGGGCAATTTTAAGTTGGGTAATGCCTTGCGTTTATCCCATGATACCAATCATAATTTCATTTTTTGGAAAAGTAAGTGAAGATAAGAATATTGGAAGGATTTCCGTTGCTACTCTATATGGCTCTGGGATTGCAGG
The DNA here is from genome assembly GCA_905478065.1 of uncultured bacterium. Lineage (GTDB taxonomy): Bacteria > Fidelibacterota > Marinisomatia > Marinisomatales > UBA1611 > TMED80. The sequence continues at coordinate 1,635 of CAJQGZ010000045.1, forward strand.
TACCTTTGTTTTTATTGGATTACTTGTAAGCTTTTTATCCTGGGGGGTTAATGATGCAGCTGTTCAAACTGGCTATGCAAATATAGGCAATTTCATTGCTACAAATGCTTGGCTTAATTTGGTTTTAGGGCTTTTATTTATTTTTTTTGCATTGTGGATGTTTGGTGTAATCAATGTAAATGTTGCTGGAGCGTTACTTAGCAAAACAGATAAAGTCGGACAATCAGCCAAGAATGCTTATCTTGGTGCTTTTATATTAGGTGTTGCCTTTGCTATAACAAGTTTTAGCTGTACGGTCCCCGTTGTTGGAATGCTTCTTGTGGTTGCGGCTAGTGGAACAGCAACTGGTTTATTAACTAGCTTGCTGGGTATGACAGTTTACGGAGTTGTTTTTGCTTTCCCTTTTGTCATTTTATCTTTATTCCCGTCCTCATTAGATAAGTTACCAAGATCTGGTATATGGATGGAAAAAGCTAAAGTTGTTTTTGGTTTTGTGGAATTAGCAGCGGCTGTGAAATTTTTGTGGGTTCCTGATTTAGAATGGGAGCTTGGATTATTGCCTCGCAATGTGGTGCTGGGATTATTCCTTCTAATCGGGTTATTATTGATTCTCTATTTGGCTGGTATTCTTTCAATTCAAAAAGGGCCTCAAAACAAAAGAAAAGATATTAGTTACGTTGGAATAATTATTACATCTTTAGTGCTTCTTCCTATCGGGTTATCCCTTTTTTCTGGGCCAACTTTTCATTATAACGGGCTTCCAAGATTCGCTGATGAATTAATTGAAGCAATGGTACCTCCCCCTCCAACAGAAGATGAAATTGCTGTAAAAGAGGGTTGGTTTGTTGATGATTATGATGGTGCTTTAGCGCTTGCAAAAAAAGAAGGCAGACCTTTATTTCTAGATTTTACTGGAATCTATTGTGCAAATTGCAGAGTAATGGAAAGACGAATTTTCCCACTAGAAAAAATAAAAAACCAACTTGATAATATGGTTTTAGCTAGGCTCTATGTTGACAAAAAAGACTCATTGAGTGCAATTTATGCTCAAATGCAATTTGAGAGATACAAAACAGCTACTCAACCATATTATGTTATACTGGACCCGAATACCGAGTCTGCTTTAGCTGATACTGGCGGTTACATACCTAACGGGTTTGATCGATTTTTGTCTAAGGGTATTAAAAAATATTATTCCAAAGACCAATAGTAGTATTTTTCAATATTTACGATACAATAAATAAAGGAATGAATTAATAAATGCTTTACTTAAAATTTTTTTTGGTTTTGTCATTGACATTGTTTTTAGGGTGCAGCGGTAATGGAGAGAATAAAAAGATTAATGAAATTGAACAAAATTTGAATGTTTCAAATCAAAAAATGATTTTGGGAAAAGTTAATGATAATTCAAAAGCGTCTATTAGGAAAAGCAAAGAAATAAAAGCTAAGAAAGTAAAAAGCTCAACAGGCAAAGAATATCAAAAAATGAAAGCGCCTGATTTTATGTTAGCGGACCTAGATGGAAATGTTATGACTTTTTCAGCATATGAAGGGCAGGTGGTTTTGCTCACATTTTGGGGTACCTGGTGTGGACCGTGTAGACAAGAGATACCTGATTTTATTAAATTACACGATGAGTTTAATAATGAAGGTCTAGAGATTGTTGGTATAGCAATTCAATCTGGTGGTTCCGAAAGTATTAAGAAGTTCTCGGACTATTATAAAATAAACTATCCTGTTCTTACAGATATTGAGGGTAATGAATCATATAAGGCCTTTAGTGACTTTGGAACTATTTCTGGCGTAGGTACAAGAGCTGTTCCTACAACATTCTTAATTGATCGAGAAGGATATATTGTTAAAACTTATAGAGGAGCCAGGCCTGGACACGTTTTTTCTAAAGATCTTAAACCTTATTTGTAATTATTATTAGTAATGGTTCGCTTGTTTAAAAGAACTGTATATGTACTTTTTTTTGCTCTTTCATTTTTATTGAGCAGCGATAATTATTGGCAACAATCTGTTAATTATAAAATGAATGTAGTGTTAATTGATAGTGTAAGACAATTAGCGTGTAATTCTATTATAACGTACAAAAATAATTCCCCTGATGAGTTAAATGAAATCTATCTTCATCTATATCCAAATGCTTTTCAACTCGGTTCAGTAAAGACAAGAGACTATTTAAGTGGTTATGGTAGCAATTCAAGGGCTTCTTACTTTCGTGATGAGCTTGATGGTTACCAAAGCAGAATTCATGTAAGAGAGTTTACTGTTGCGAAAGATCGAAATATTGTACTCGATGACTATAAAATAAATGATACAGTATTACGCGCCAAATTAAAAAGTGCTATCTTACCAGGAGAAGAGGTTCGTATTGACATCGAATGGAATCATCATGTTGGTGGCATGGTTGAAAGAGCTGGTTATTACGAGGGGCAATATAATATGGCTCAATGGTATCCTAAAATAGCAGTTTATGATGATAGGGGTTGGCATGCTGAACCATTCCATGCTCAAGGAGAATTTTATGGTGAATTTGGTCGATTTGATGTGGAATTTGAACTGCCTGCAAAATTCATTGTTGGCGCTTCTGGTGTAGTTAAAAGTGGCGATCCAGGTTGGGAAATGGTTCGAGTTGATACGTCAGCAGATTTTGATGATTGGTTTGCAGTGTTTGAAGAAGATTATAAAGAACCTGAATTAATAAAAAATAGAAAAGTTAGGTTTGTTGCTGAAAATGTTCATGATTTTGCTTGGGTAGCCTCTCCAAATTTTCTTTATGAGCATGATATATATGACGGAATCGATGTTCATGTGCTCTATAATAGAGTGAATGCAAATGATTGGAATCAAGTTGTGAGGGAGAGGTCTGTCCGTGCCTTAAAGTGGCTTAATGAAAAATTTGGTAAATATACTTATCCTCAAATTACCAATACTGATAGGCTTAAATCAGGAGGAATGGAATACCCGATGCTTATTATGGATGGTAGTGATCGTGAAAGTTTAATTCTTCATGAAATTGGACATATATGGTTTTATGGCATCCTAGGAAATAATGAGGTCGATGAAGCATGGATTGATGAAGGGTTTACCAGTGCTCAGACAAGAGATTATATGATGGATCGCTACGGCCCAATTGGATTTGATTGGCAATCAGATGATTGGACAGATAGCTATCAGAGAAAATTTTGGACATTTAATAATAAGTTGCATAATGATCAATGGAGAGCTATAAAATATATTATGAGCGGATATGATGAACCGATTAGTCGTAAAAGTTATTTGTTTAAAAATAGTTCATCATATAGGCAAAATGCTTACACCAAGCCTTCTTTAATGCTAAATGAGCTTAAGTATGTTTTAGGTGATTCACTTTATTACAAATCAATTCAATATTTTTATGAGACTTGGAAGCAAAAGCATGTTAACGAACAAAAATTCATAGAATCTGTTGAGAAAATTACCAACAGAGATTTAGCTTGGTTCTTTGATCCTTGGTTGCATGACACAAGAGTACTTGATTATGGGATCAATAGGTGGAACAATAAAAAAAATAAAAATGGTTCTTACGATGTTCATATTAATATAAAAAATTTAGGTAATAGGCACATGCCTTTGTTGGTTGAAACAGAGCTATACGATGGTTCTTTTGATAGAAGATGGTGGAATAATTATTACTGGAATACTAAGGATACTTTTTCATTTTCCGTCCCTTCAAAGCCAAAAAAAGTCACTCTAGACCCAGATGTCCAAACACTAGATGTTGATTATAGAAATAACTCCACGAATTCAGATTATGAAATTGTATTTGATTGGCCGGGTATGAATTATAAGCCCAGAAACAAAATACTTTACAGTTGGCTACCTTCCCTGTATTATAATGAACTAGATGGGTACAGCCCCGGATTGCATTTTCAACGTTCCTATGGGAATTGGGAAAAACAATCTTTTAAGTTTAATTATGCGACTAAAAAAAACTTTGATGATAATAAAAAGAATTTTTATTGGTATTATTTTGGAAGCTTTAAATCTGTGCATAGATTTAAAAATTTAAAATTAAACTATAAAGCTTTTAATTTACCTGGACTTTCAGAACTAAACGTAGAGATAGAGAAAATAAAGTATAATAATGCTTACAATAAAAAACCTAAACGAACTTATAAAGTAGGCGTTTATCATCAATTTGACATCGATACATTTCGAACTAACTTGTATGAACTAGGTGATATTTCTGCTTTTTATCTAAAAAACAGTGTTGACTTTGATAATGCTAGTCATGCTATTGATTTTATTAGTTCTATTAATCCGAGTTCAAATTGGAATTTTTCAAAATTATCTTTTCTCTCCAGTATAAAAAAATCAAAAACGATTCAATTAGAAAATATTCTTAGGTCAATATTGGGGTTTACTCATAGCGGCTACAGGGGAAGATTTTTTCTTGGTAAGGTTTGGACAACTTCAAATGGCGCGCCAACGCAAATATCTTTCAATCCTGCCGGCAATAGTTCCCCAGATATGTACGAAAAATCATATTTGCGAGGACTTGACAGTTTTTTTGCATGGAACGAGTTTAGAGCGGGATACCATCTACCTAGCGATGGTAATATAAGATCTCTTTCGAGCCAAGATGCGATTAAAACTAATGCAATATCATCTGTTTCAAATGAAATTTATTTTTTAAATAAAAAAGTAGGTTTAAATGGTTTTTTTGAGGACAGAATTATAAATAGTGAAATGGCACTATTTTCAGACGCCGGACTTTTTCAACAAGGTGAAGATATGAAGGGTCTCGCAAGTTTTGGCATTGGCATTCGTTTTAGTGGTATGTTTTATAACAAACCAATTTATTTGAGATTAGATTTTCCTTTTATTCTTATAGATGGCAAAGAAACGTCATATGAAAAGAACTTAGTTTTAAGTTTTCATCGATCGATTTAGCATGTTTTTATATTTTTAATATAAAAGAATAAAAGAATTGAATAAAATATTGAGAATATTAAATTAGTTTAGTTATTACTTATACAAAATTTTCATTACCTATGAATATTTAAATTTTATTTTCGGAGGAAAAAGTGAAATTAAAAGCAACTTTATTTATTTTAGCTTATTCTATTTTTAACGGCGTAGTCGCTCAAGAACTTTGTCCTGTCGAGGATGTAAGTGCTTTTGGCGGAGATAGTCAAAATATTATTTCTTGGAATGAGCCGGCAGATCCATTTCTTTCAACATTTACTGTTGAATTAACAACTGATACATATGGATACGAGACTTCCTGGGACCTTGTAAATGCAACCTCTAATGCTGTTGTCGCAGAAGAAGGTTCAGATTCAGCAGGTGTTCTGGCATCCTCCACTTCTTATTCTTGGGATGTTGAAATTGAATCTGGAAGTTACGTGTTTACTATGTATGACTCTTATGGAGATGGGCTTTACACTGGTGGTGAATTTACTTTGTTGTTAAATGGCAACGAAATTTTCAGTTTTGTTGGTGAAACAGGAAGTGAAGAATCTCAGTTTGAAGAATATGAAATCTCTTTTGATACAGATGAAGGTTGGTTTGGTGTTCAGTCTTACACATACGCAGAACCATTTCCTTTTGATAAAGGTCAACAAGTTGATGCTGCTCTTACTGAGGGATTAGAATCAAATAGTCCACAAAAAATTGAGTCAGGTTCTTTTAGTGTTGATAGAGAAATACCTGCTGCTTGTGGTAGTTTTGTTACGTATCGGGTTTATAATAGTACATCTGGTATTGTTTTAGGGAATACCACAGAGCTTGAATATGCACATACCGGTTTAACGAATGGTACTGAATACACTTACTATGTAGTTGCTGTTTATGATGTAAATGGTACAGAGACAGAATCTGTTCCTAGTGCTACGGTTTCTAGTACTCCAGAAGCTTGGTTAGCAGTTGCGCCAACAAACTTATTGTCTTTTCCAGGTGATGAAGAAATGCTTTTAATTTGGCAAGGGCCTGGTGGCGGTGGCGGCCAAGGTACACTCGGTGATAATATGGACAATCCATTTATTATATCATCTATGCCTTTTTCTGATGAAGGCACTACAGTTGGTTTTGAAAATGACTATGATGCTGTTTGCCCATTCACTGGATCTACTGCTCCAGATGTTGTTTACATGATGACTAGCTCTGGAGCT
>CAJQGZ010000046.1 GCA_905478065.1 uncultured bacterium
CTCGAGTTTTAGTTGAGCCTCCACCATTGAATCCTCCGTTAACCAAAGTACAAGAACCATATACGTGATTTCCTAATCTATCTTCGCCTCTGCCTCCAACATAGACATAGAGAACATCACCTTGATTTACATTTAAATCTCCTTTAGCGTAAGCCCCTTTACCGCCTTCAACTACGTAATAACTAGTTACATTACCACCTCTCGAACCCCATGCCTCGATGGTAATGGTGCTAACACCAGAAGGTACAGTAAAAGTCTGCTGAGATCCAGTATATGTAAAAGTTTGGGTACCTGATGAACTAACTGATGTGTGTGGCTTATGTGCACCATGAAATGATGGCAATGCTATTTGAGCATTTATAAAATTTAGTAATCCTATTAAATAAATATAAATTTTCACATATAAAATTATAAAAGAATATTTTGGTAATGCGATATTAATTTCAATTTTTGAGCAACGTGCAACAAACAAGCAAGTACATGATTCACTTACTAGTATTATTTCAAAAAATTAGTTACAAAATAAATGTGTAACTAAATGTAACTAAGAAATATTCCATAATATGCCATAATATGCCAAACTATGAAATTTGAGTATATAGCAAAAAACCCCACTAAAAGTGAGGTTTCTCGTCGTGTACCCGGGGCCGGACTCGAACCGGCACGGTATTGCTACCAACGGATTTTAAGTCCGTAGTGTCTACCAATTCCACCACCCAGGCAATAAAATTTCAAAAACATAATGAGGCGTCGGCCGGATTCGAACCGGCGAATAACGGTTTTGCAAACCGGTCCCTTAAACCACTTGGGTACGACGCCATTGATATAATAAAACTTACATAGTTTTTTTAAGACAACAATCTAACTTTTTATAAAATTATGCTCTCATACGCAATAAATTAACATATGGATTATAAAAGAATAACCATGTATAACAGACTAAGAGATTATTTTATACCAGCAGCTGTACTAGATGAAATATTCCAAAGTCATAAAGATATTACAACGCTTGAAAACGCATACGATTCTTTGATTCAAGATGGATTCAGTGAAGATGGTGCTGCAGAGAAAATTGCTAAATTAGTATTTGAAGAGACTGGTATTGAGCCAGATTACGGCATAGATGAGGAAGAATAAAAATAATTAAACTGATAATTTTTACTTATCGGTTGTTCTATTTGGTATTCTGTGCCTTTATTCACATTTAATACTAAACTATCTAGAAGTGGATAGTTTTTCTCTACTAATGTTTCAGTATTTATTTTTCCAAGACTATCCAAAACCATATTACAAACTCTAACTGCCCTATTTCTAGTGTATCCCTCTTTAGTATCTTGCCATATTATTGGATTAATATCCATCTTGCTTTTAAGCAGTAGCATTTGGTGGTAGACAATAGAGTCAATAGCTATTGGTTCTGCCGAGTTGGAAAGAGAAAAACCAAGCAAAAGGCATAAGAAACTTCTCATTTTACTACAGTAACTAAACCTACGAAAAAATAAAATATTATTGCTGTGACGCACATACCGTAAGTTGAAGTCCAACTTGACATAAACTTTGACTGCTCGAAATCTCTATTGTATTCATTAATTTGAATCTGGTCAATTAGTGTCTCACCGCCTTTTTCTCTACATAATTTTGAAGCTTTAAAATATCGAGGAAGATCCTTTACAGGTAGGGCTTTAACTCCAAACTTTCTTGCAAAAGTAACAGTTCGGTCGGAGCAAGGATTATTTACATTAAGATTATCTTGAGAATAAATTATAGAGAAACAAATAATAAAGCTGCGTACTATATATTTCATTTTAATGCATAAACAACTTTAAAAGTAAAAATAGGAATTTCATCAATTTTCATCTCCGGTCCTTTTACAGTTTTCCCCTGAAAACGCCACTTGTTCTTTTTATAGTTATTATTCAAAAAACCCATTTTAATATCAATTCCAATCCACGGCCTTATGTAGTATCGATATCCGAGCATCCCCGAAAAGCCTAGCCAATCTGTTACCATCGTATTTTCAGAAGCAACCTGACTCAATGGGCTCTCATCTCCAAAACTATTTAATAATTCATTCCAATCATCTGTGATTGTGTTAACGCCGCTACCATCTGAACTCGAAGGCTTTGTTTCAAGAATGAGTCTAGACCGACCCCATATTGGAGTCAATGTAAAATTCAATTCAACTTTTGGTTTAAGTCTGAAGAAAGTTTCCAGCGGAATCATTCTATAATTTATGGTACGATAGAAAACAGGCTTACTAGTTGCAAACCCTTCTAATCTTCCAATATCAATTGATTTAAGAACATTATAACCAACCCTAGCATTATGAAAGAATTCATAATAAACACTAAAATTAATTAGCAAATTCCTTGTGAGTATATTTCCAGTAGGAAAAGATACTAACTCATTACTGTCAAAACCTTTCATGGTAGGTTCATAGAAGCCTGTACCAAAATCAATACTAATTTTTGGCTGACTATATAGTGATACCATAAAAAGTAGCAATGGAATACTTTTAAACTGTAAAATTTGACTCTTCATTAGACTATCGTAATTTACACCACATGAAACGATTACTAGAAATATTCATATTTTTATTCGCAGTGCTTTATGGCGATAGTTTAGATACGGATGTAAGTCATGTCATTATTGATCACAAGGGAAACTCTATTATCGCCATTGTTGACTCTATTGATCTTGATAATGTTTATTACAAACTTAAAAGCAATAATGAACCAGGAAAGATGGATATCAATAAAGTGTATTACATCTATAATGATTTTGATAGGATATTTCATTATGACTGGAGTTACTATGAGAATTTGAGAAGGATCACAAATAGAACAGGGAAAATAGTCACCTTGAAAAATGATAGTATAGAATTTAAAAATATCGAATTTACTTCGAATAGAATTTATCCAGAGATTTTAGTGCATGGAACAAATGATACCTCATTTTATATGAAATCTTTAGATGTTTATAAAATTGAGACTGACTATTCTGTGCTTCATTATGCAGCTAAACGAGGTTTTTGGTATAGTTTCTCAGCATTTATATTATCTGCTGCTATTGATACTCGACTTAAATGGGATGATTCGAGACGATTTTCTCCTCAGGTGTGGGATCAATACAATGATTTATTACCATCTGTAAAGTTTATGAACTTAAAACCAACTGGTGTAACGTTTGCTTCAGTATCATATTTAATACCAATGTCTGTTCTAGCATCGATGTTTTGGGATATTTATAAAGATAAACGTTCTTTTTATTTTCATCCGCTAGAAAAAGAGACACCATATCCGCGAACAATGTATGTATTTTCACCTAAGCATCTAATGCAAGCTTTTGTAAAAAAGTCATTAGTACGAATCGAAAGAAGTAAAATTGGTAATTATATTATTTCAAATATTAGAAAAAGAGTGAATAAGAAGTAAGAAACATGTACAGTATAATTAAGATTTATCGCCATTTTGTTTTTCTTCTAATAATTGTGTTTTTTTCTTGTGTGGATAAAGATCCTACATTAATACAGCTTCCTGATACAACTGCTCCCACTGGGTATATTGTAAGCCCGTTAAATGGTAGTTCGGTTTCTGGTAATACATCGCTTCAAATTATAGCGATTGACAATGAAGAGGTCGATACTGTTTTTTTCATGATTAAAGGACAAAACGATAATAGCTACCGTAATATCGATTCTACTACCAATGTCTCAAATGATATTTGGCAAGGTAGTTGGGATACAAGGAATGTGCAATGGGTCGAAAATGAAAATTATTTTATAACATTCAAAGCCATAGATCTAGTTGGCAACTCTTATATTGCTTCGCCGATAATCGTAAAACTTGACAATCAAGATGATGAGTCCCCCAACGGATATATTAAGAATCCTATCACAGGTCAAACTGTAAATGGCATTGTTTCAATTGAAGTTGAAGCAACGGATAATAAAGCGATACAATATGTAAGTATTTTTGTAAATAATGAAATTAAAATAACCCATTTAACCGAACCTTTTAATTATGATTGGAATACTGAGTTAGTCACAGATGATCTTGTTTATTCTATTTACGCAGTGATTGTAGATATCGATAATAACAGAACAACAATACCACCAATTAGTGTAACCGTTAATAATAACCTTCCTATAGATGTAACTCCTCCTACTGGTGCATTAACAAGTCCACCAGCAGGTTCTGTAGTTTTTGGTAATACTGCTATACAGGTTACGGCTGCTGATGATCAACTTTTAGATTATATTGAATTTTATATTGATGGAAACCTTAATGGATCCTTTGATTGTAACGGACCTAATTGCACTGCCTCATATGACTGGGACACTTTAATAGAAACCGAAGGAGAACATACTATTCAAGCTATTTTAGTTGATGGCTGGAATAATAAAACAGTTTTAACCTCAGTAACTGTAATTGTTAATAATATAGATCAGGATGACATACATCCTACCTCGACTATAATCTCTCCTGCATCTGGCGCATTAGTTTCCGGGCAAGTAATAATTGAAACTTTAATTAGTGACAACACGGGTATTGATAAAGTTGATTTTTTTATAAATAATGTATTTGTACACGTAGATAGTAGCGGACCAGATTATACATATATTTGGGATACAGATACTGTTCCAGATGATGAAGATTATATTTTAGGTATTATAGCATATGATTTAATTGGAAATGAAGGTCCTAGTACGCCAATCACAGTCCATTTAGATAATGATGATAACGTATTACCAAATGGAACAATAACGTACCCATATGCTGGACAAGTTGTTTCTGGCATTGAGCAAATTTCCGTTTATGCTGTTGATAATGCAGAAATCGATTCAGTATCCTTTTACATTGATAACGTATTGGTTTTTTCTGATACTAGTGAGCCGTATGAATATGATTGGAATACAAATTTTGAGATTGAAGATGTGAACCATATAATAGGATCAATTATTACAGATGCTTCAGGAAATCATTTTGAAGTTCCTTCAATAAGTGTTTTTGTAAATAATATTCCAAATGATTCTAATCCCCCAACAATAATTATTTCTAGCCCTCTTGATGGTCAAACTGTTTCAGGTGTCGTTAATTTTGCCGCACATGTAGATGATGATACAGGAATAGCTAGTGTGGAGTTTTTTATTGATGGCTTTTCTGTAAAAACAGATTCTGAAACACCGTACTCTTTTTCTTGGGACACGACTATCAATATTGGTGTACATGGCAATGAACACGCACTATCTGCTATCGTTGTTGACTTGGCAGGAAACACAACTTTTTCTCAACCAATTTTAGTTACAGTAGACAATTAAAATGATTCTTCGTTTAAAATATTATATAATCATTCTTATTGTACTTTTAAGTTGTGAAGGTCCATTTTTTGAAATTCCTCCTGAACCTGACACAACGGCTCCTTTAGTTGAAATCACTAATCCCGCTGATCAAGGAGTGCTGTCTGATTCTGTTTTAGTTACTATTTACGCTTCTGATAATGATGCGATTAAAACCGTGCAATTATATATAAATGATTCCTTAGTTCTTGATTCAGCAGAAGCCCCTTATCAGTATTTTTGGAACACCTTAGATTATACTGAAGATCAATTTCATAATCTGCGTGCAAGGGCAGTTGATTTTGCTAATAATGATAATCAAACTAGTCCAGTCCGAGTAATTGTGGATAATAATGATAATATTAAACCAACTGGATCCCTGCTCTACCCATTTAGCGGTCAAACGCTTAATGGTGTAATAACTATAATTGCTGATGCTGCTGATAATGATTCATTATCTTCCGTTGTTTTTTTTATAAATGGTGATTCAGTAGGAGTAAAAACAGCGGCTCCATTTTCTTACGATTGGAATACTTCTCTTGAGTTTGATGACTACTCATATGTCATATCGCTCAAAGTAAATGATGCCAGTGGTAATTATATTACTCTTGGGCCGATAAGCGTTACGGTTGATAATGAAGAGAATATTCAAGTTGATACTACGCCACCTACAGGTACAATAGTCTACCCCCCTATGGCGGCAACTGTTTCTGGAACTATAATTATTCAAATAGATGCTTTCGATAATGAAGAAGTGAGTAAAGTAGAGTTAACCATAGATGGAACCAATCCGATTATTGATGATAGCTCGCCTTATGAATTTACTTGGAACACCAACGATGCAAGTGAAGATAATAATCATTTCATTGCTGCAACTGCTACAGATAGTAGCGGAAATACAACAAATCTAATGCCAGTAACTGTTTTTGTAGATAATGAAGAAAATATAATAGATGATAATATTCCACCATCAGTAGTAATAACAAGTCCTGCAGCGAATCAGACTGTCAGCGGTTCAATTCTAGTGACAGCAGCTGCATTTGATAATATTGGAATTTCTAGAGTTGAGTTTTATCGAAACTCAACTATTTATGAAAGTGATGCTAACTACCCTTATGAAGTCTCTTGGAATACCCTGTTGGATGACGAGGAAAGTTCGCATACCTGGTTTGCGAAAGCATTCGATACAAGCAATTTAATTAGCCAAAGCCCCTCCATTGTCGTAAGTGTGGATAATGAAGATAATATATTACCGAATGGCTTTATTGCTCAGCCTTATGCCGGGCAGCAAGTTAGTGGAGAAGTAGAAATTTTAATCTCGGCTGCAGATAATGTTTCTGTTAGTTCTGTCGCTATTTATATTAATGGAGAATCTGTAGTATCGATTAGTCAATCTCCTTATTCTTATTTATGGAACACTACAGTAGGTGAAGTAAATGAAGATGCTGAATATATTATATTCGCAAGGATTAACGATTCTAATGATAACTTCTACAATACGCAACCAATCGCTGTTATTGTAAATAATGACACGGAGTTTGTAGATATAATACCACCCGTGATATCAATATTATCTCCCATATCCGGCGCCACTGTAAGTGATTCAACTCAAATCCGTATTTATGCTGATGATAATACTGCAATACAGAATGTTATAATTACCATTGATGACACACTAGAATTTACTTTAGTTGATAGTCCTTATATAACACTCTGGAACACGTATACGTATCCTAACGGGTCTCAACATACTATTAGCGCGGTGGCAACTGATAGCAGTAATAATGAAACAACCAGTCAATCAATTATTGTGAACGTTGATAATTTTTATACTGAAATAATTTCTCTAATTAATCTTGCGCAACAAGTAGGTGCTATTTCACTAACTTGGGATTCACCCCTAGGAGCTGATACCTATAATATTTTTAGGGATAACGAATTTATTCTATCTACATCAGAGACGTCTTTCACGGATACAAGTATTACGCCTGGAACAATTTACTGTTATCAAATTTCAGCTGTCAATGGTCAGAATATTTCCGGACCTTTATCTGATTCTGAATGTGGAAAAGCATTATTATCACCACCAAGTAATTTTAGCGGATCTGCTCTTCAAGACAGTATAACTCTTACTTGGTCAAACAATGAATATGCTGGACAATATAGGCTATATCGAGATGGTAGTGCTATATATACAGGAACTGACCTAACGTACATTGATAATGAGCTAGAATATAATAATAGTTACAGTTACACAATTTCATGCCTAGATGAAATTGGTTTTGAAGGTCCTCAAACAAATCCAATAATGGTTTCAACCCACATTCAGCTTTTCGCTCCAGAACTATCTTTAGCTGTCGATTCTATTACTTTTGAACTTAATTGGAGTAGCATATTTAGTGCTACTTCCTATAAAGTTTACGTTAATAACTCTTTTATAATAGAAACTGATACAACATCATATAGTTATAATGGTTTAAGCGGAGAAGAAAAATGCTTTAGAGTAAATGCCGTAAATGAATTTGGAACTATAAGTCCCAATTCGAATCAAGAATGCGCTACTCCAGACTAATTAAATATATCATTCCCATTACAAAATTGTAGAGAATGCTGCATAGTTAAATTATCAAACAATGGCGAACTAAAAGATATACTACCTAAATTTGGATTTTTTAGATCCATATCAAAATAAATAGGGAAATTATTATTAGTGGGCCTAATTGTGTCTCCATTTACTGTTGTATCTAAAATAGTAGTCTGATAGGTCATCCACCCATTTCCAATTAGAGAAATTGAATCTATATTGCAAGCAGAAAACAACATTTTAGAAACGATGGTGTCTCCGATAGCAGAAGTCGAACTATTAGAGTCATCATTGAGCATTAGCTCATAGCCGTCTGATAAAAAATAACCCTTTTGTTCAAATGAGCCAGAAGATGTGGATATTGTTTGATTATGATCAATACACAGAAAAGTTGAATCGAAATTCTCCATACTCCAGTTACCACTTACGCTATAGATACGCAATAATAGTGTATCTGAAAGGTCGCTTTCATTACCAATCTTATCAACAGATTGAATAAAATAATTATAATATTCTAACCATTCAACATTGCTATCTTTAAAAAAGTTATCTTCAGTTTCAGCAATCTCTTCAACTGCGCTACCACTTTTTGATTTATAAATGATATATTTTTGAAAATCATTGTCATTAGAATGTTTCCAAGACAAATTGACTCCAATATTATTTTCATTGATGGTAAACCAGCCCCTGACATTATCTACAACTTCAGGTGAATCTTCATCTATGTTGCAGGAAGAAAACAGCGATACAATAATAAGGTATTGAAATAATTTCTGATTATTATTCATCGCCAACCCAACTAATTATAACACTACCAATTAATAGTGTAAATACTAAAACCATCTTTGCAATTGATGAAAAATCTAACTTTAGAGCAATGAACATAGCGATACAACCAAGTGTAAAGCCTATAAAGTAACCAATTGTAGAGTTCATTTAATTAAATACATTCTTTGATTTTATGAGCGAGTAAAATGTAATTCATATTTTTTATTTTTTCTTCATACTATTTTCCAAGATCAATTATGTTTTTTCCATGATATTCTTTAGCATTAATCCGAGCATGAACTTCTGAAAAATTTCTATGTGTAATTGAACCTGCACAAATAATTGATATATCACTTTTTGCGTATTTAATCATATCTAGTAAAACAGCAGAACCAGACAATGCGCTTTTTGAACACCCTGAAGATAAAACAGAGGAGACTTTTGAATACTTTATTAAGATTCTTAATTGAGATATAATATCATCTGTTTCATCGATTGCTTTATGAAAGGTACAATCAAGACCACTAGCAGATTTCACCAAAAGATTGATGACTAGAACGTCTATTAAATTATCTGCATCTAGAGCGCCGAAAACTACCCCAAAAACACCTTGTTTACTAAAATAGCTTATATCATCGGACATTTGCCTTATCTCACTGCTATTGTAGCAGAAATCACCATCTCTAGGCCTAATCATTATCTTCATTGGAATCTTTAAAACCTTTAAAAGCCTAGTAACAAGACTTTTTTGTGGTGTCAAGCCATCTAGGTGTAAATTAGAACATAGCTCAATTCTATCCGCTCCATTCTTTTCTGCAGCGATAGCATCTTCAAAGGTTTCAACACATGCTTCTCTAATAAAATTCATTTTTAAAATTTTTTATTAATTTTTATTGTTGAAAATCAACCTTGAAAATTCCAAATATATGTTCCAACGCTTCCAGCTGTTAGGCTAGAATGAATGCTTTTATCATTTGAATTAATATTGAAATTAATTTCTTTGTCACTATCGTTTAATACAATTACCACTATTTTATTTTCTTTTGTGAGGAATGCTACATTAGGTAAATAAGAGATATTAGATGAATTTATACGTTTTGAACCTGGAGGTACAAATTTAGAAACATGCGCTATCGCATAATATGCTGTATTTCTTTTTACGTTATTATTAGTAACAGTCACAGCACCTAAACAGTTCCTGCAACCACCTTTTGTATGCGGGTTTTGGTCTTCATCTGAAGCTAGGTTCCATTCTATTACTGTTTTGCACCAATTCCTAGATGCGCCAATTATTATATTTCTGATATGCCAACGCAAATCACCATACAGATCGCTAGGAAACCCAACCCACTGTTCAGTAAAATATAAATTTTTATCCGGGTGTGCATCTTTTAGCTCACTTAGGTTATTTATATCTCCACCATATAAATGAAATGCTGTTCCATCAACAAATTTTCGAGCAACAGCATCATTTAGAATACTAATTGGATAGTTTATATTATCTGCATTATGATCATAAATAATAATTTTCGTAGAAATATTATTATTTAAAAATGCTGGTCCTAAATGATCTTTTACAAAATTTAATTGTTCTATTGAAGACATGTGCATACTTGGATTATTTCCGTCATGAAGTGGCTCGTTTTGTACAGTAATGGCATCTATTAGAATATCTTTTTCTGCCATTAGTGTAATATATTTAACAAAGTATTTTGAATACGCTTCGTAAAACTCAAGTAGCAGACTCCCACCCTTTGTTTTCATATTACTTTTCATCCATGTTGGAGCAGACCAAGGAGTGGCCATAATTTTTATATTTGGGGAGATAGCTAAGATTTCTTTTAGTATAGGAATTAAATATCTTTCATCTTGCTTTAAGCTAAACTTTTTCATTTCAATATCAACTTCACCTATTGGAAGATCATTATAAGAAAAAGGGAACTCGTCAAGATCAGATGCTCCAACACTTATCCGCAAGTAAGACACTCTAATACTTTGATCGTCTTGACCAAAAAGCTCTTCAAGTAAATTTTTTCTGCTATTAGAGCTCATTTTATAAAGATTTAGTGCACTTCCCCCGTTCAATGAAAAGCCAAACCCATCCATGCTTTGAAAAGGTTGATCAATATTGACATCAATATTATTTATAAGACTTATTTTATTTTTCCCAGTATCAACACCTGTACTTTGCTTCGAAAATATTATCGATTTATTTTGATCACTTAACCAGAAATCAACTATCGATAACTTTGATTTTTTAGTATAAGGGCTTTTATTGTCCTGCCTACAACCAGTAAACAAAAAAATTGCAGAACTTAAGAGAATAAGTAAATAACTCATTAGTCTATTCTTTATAAGTTTGGGTCATTAAATTTTGAAAGCGTTTTATCAATCTTCACCCATGAAACATGTGTATCAAAATAATTATCAGATGAAGGGAATATATCTTTTGAGTTATCAAGATTAGCTAAGGTAATATGAATTTCTGATGGTACTTTCTTAGATTTATAAAAAATGGAACTTCCGCAACCTAAGCAGAAACCAAATTCAGAATTTTTTGAACTAGAATACCACTTCAAATTTTCTGATTTATCGTGAATTGTTATTTGATTTTTTTCATACCCTATCCACGTTACGTAACCAGAGCCGTGGCCTTTTTGACATCGAGTGCAATGACAATTAGAGCACCATTTCATTTCACCTTTTAAAATAAAAAGTAATTCACCACATAAACAGCTACCAGATCTGTATTCATTCTGCAACACAGGTCCTTAATAATATTTTAAAATATTTTCGCACCTACAGTATTGAGGCGATATTCAAAAAAATCATTTGGGTTTAATATTATTTCAGAAGAATTAAGCGACTGTCCTTTTTCTTCGGCCAAATGCTTTTTCCATTTAAGAGCTTGTTCTTTGTTCAACTCAAGAATTGAAAACAATCCCTCAGCTACAATATTTTTACCTTTTGCTGATAATGGGAATACAATGTCACCGTCTGTTACTTTGAGTCTCATTTTTTGTAACCCATCTGTAGTTTTCAATTCTAACCAACAGCCTCTCATTGGGCATACTTCATTAATTAACCCTTCAACCTTGACAGTATTATTAAGGTGTGTATTTTTATTTTTTATAAGGTCGGTTAAATTATAGATAATCTTATTATCGGACAATTTACCGTAATAGCCAGAAGCAAATTTCTTATGAAGTAATTCTTTTTCAGTTGATTTACAGCTGCTAAAAACAATTAAAATAAAAATAATAAATGTAAAAATTTTCATATGTACTAATTTATAAAATCAATTTAAAATATGAAATTGCAACAAAGAAATAAAATGAACTGATTATTTTACTCTTCCTCACTACTGCTATGTTCTTTTTTAATATTTAAATCTTCAAATACAGCATATAAAACAAAACCAAATACACTTGTTAAAATGACAGCAAGATATTTCCCATCTTGTAACCAGACCAAAAAAAGTACGACAAGTGGAAATAATAAAATATGATTTAAATTTAATTTATCTAGAAATTTCATTCCTTGGTAAATCTACTATGGTTTTTTGTATGACAAACAAAAAATTTTCAAGGTGTTAAGCTTCCATAAACCTTTGTAGTTTAATCGATATTTAGTAATTCAAAACGAAACAATATTTTATAAATGATAAAAATGAGTTCAGGTACATTTAATTGGGGAATTATAGGAACAGGCGGAATCGCTAATGCCTTTTGTGATGATATATCTAGATTAAGCAACCACCGAGTTTCAGCTGTTTTATCTCGAAGTATTGAAAATGCAAAAAAATTTGCAACTGATAGAAAAGACTGTAATCCTTATGATAATAATATCGCTTTTGTTAATGATGAAAAAATTGATGCTGTGTATGTTGCGACCCCAAATACATTGCATTGCCAACAATCAATTTTAGCTATTCAATCTAAAAAACCTGTTTTATGTGAAAAGCCTTTTGCAATGAATTATGATGAAGCGTTTTCTATGATATCCGCATCAAAACAATATTCTACTACTCTTTTAGACGGCATGTGGATGAGGTATTTACCACATATAAAAACCCTTAAAAGACTTTTATCAGAAGAAAAAATTGGCAATATTGAATCAGTTTACGCTTGTCACGGACAAAACCTTCGCTGCTACCCTAACCCAAGGTTATGGACAAAAAATTTAGGTGGTGGATCATTATTAGATTTAGGAATATATGTCATTTCTTTTTCTCATATGATTTTAGGAAAGCCTGAAAAAATATTTGCTGAATCAGTTTTTACTGAAAAAAATGTAGATGCCAAAACCTCAATGATATTCCAATATGCAAATGGTGCTATCGCTAATCTTTCCTGCTCTATGTATGATACTCAACCAAACCGAGCAGTAATTGCTGGTACGAAGGGCTTTATTGAAATAGATCCTACTTTTTATGCTCCAACGAGTATGAAACTATGCACAAACGAAGGTGAAATATCAATCTATAAAAATGAATATGAAGGCCATGGACTCAGAGAACAAGCAATCGAGATGGAGTACTGCGTAAAAAATAATTTAAACGAATCTTCAAAGATGCTACATCGAGAGTCACTAGAAGTTATTGAGATTATGGATAAAGTAAGAACCGAAATAGGACTATCGTTCAAATAATTAAATAATAATTAACTTTAACCAATTAGTATAAACCCAATTATAATATGTACTTATAGTGATTAATATATAAAATCAATTAATACTAGAAGGTCAAATATATTTATATTTTGATCTGAATTAAAATCATAAGATGAATTATTTGGAGATTCATCAAACAGATGATTTACGACTTGATCAATATCTTCACTATTATAGATACCATCGTTATTTGTATCTTCTTGATTATAAATAAAATCTGACAGTTCATACTGAAGAGAGTAATCTATTGCTTCTTGTGTGGAGCTAAACCCATAATTATCACCATAAAAATATATATGCCCACCACCAATTACTTTTATATGTTCAAAATCACTGGAGACCGAATCATTACTATATGTATACCGTATCGAGACATCACTTAATATTGTATCTATCTCCATCAAATCGTACTGATGGTAACTACTCCAAAATTCTATTGATTCTATTATTGTTAAATACTGGTCGTCCAAAATATCAACACCATTACCGCCAGGATAATATGAGTTTATTGGGTCTTCAGTTCCATGTATATGAAGAATCGGAATATCTCTGCCCTGATCCGTACAATCATATCCATCGTCATCTAGAAACATATTGCCGATTACTGAGGTAAAGGCTGTAATTCTATGGGAAAGATCACATGACAGCCTATATGCCATATAACCACCATTAGAAGAGCCAAGAACGTAGATTCTTTTGTGATTAATATAATCATAATTTATTAACATGTAATCTATAACATCACTAATAAATTGAACGTCATCAAATCTGGTACTATCTAAGATAGCATTCCAAAGTTTTACATTACCGGTACCAGAGTTATTCAAGAACGTACCAGATTCAGGCCTTACTGCAACAAAGCCTTGATTGGCAATGTAAGAAGCTACTCCATACCATGATGCGCTCGTCTCTCCTAATCCATGTAAAATTATCATCATCGGCAAAGAATCAGAACTTTCACTTGGGATGTTAACTCTAAATGATCGTTCGGCACCGTCTGAAATTATTTCTACTTCTTGGGCAAATTGAAAACTGGAAAGCAAAAGTGTAACCAATAAAATTTTAAAAACTTTTAATATAAGCATATGTAAAGTTATCTTTTTAAATGAAGACTATTGATCTATTTGTATAAAGACGTTAAATGAATTTTCATATCATCAAAAGAATCAAAAACTTCAGTTGCGCAAGAAAATATCCAAGAGCTTAAATCATCAAGCGGAACGTGATTAACTAAGTATATAGGCTTTTTTAAATAATAAGCCAAAGTAATTTCACCATGAGTGCCTCCTCCTCTAAATACAGACTTATTCCAGTTTACTATTAAGTAGTCAGACTCCTCTACTACAGCTTTGATATCTATATCAATAATCTGACGGATTAGATTTTTATATTTCTTAGGATCAGTTTCTTTCATCTCTCGAAATTGTGTATTGGTAAGATCTGATACTATCTTGCGAGTTTCTACAACTGGGTTAAACACATCGTGTTCAATTTCATTTTTTAGCCAAGGAGTTATTGAGTCTCTCCAATTAGCACCATCATTTTCGGCATTCTCAATGGGGCCTGATAAATATGCAATCATAAAAGCTTTATATTTTTAAGTTCAGAAATTAATTGGAATGCTACCACGGTAAAACCTCACCATGTCTTAAAAATTTGCCGTTTGGAAAATCATCATCAAGAGCAAACTTCTTAATACTTTCAGCACTCTCTTGGACTGTTAATGCAGCATCATAACCACCCATATCAGTTTTAACCCAACCGGGACAAATCGAGTTTACTTTTATTTTTTTTCCCATCAACTCTTGGGATAGAACTATTGTCATAGCATTCAATGCAGTTTTGGATAACCTATATGCTAATGAACCAGTACCCATACCTTCCAGTTGCCCCATACCGCTTGAAATATTAATAATCCTTGAATTGGGTTGCATAAAAGGAGTTATAGCCTTACAAACCCTTAAAACTCCAACGGTGTTAATGTTGAAAGTTTCCATAATTGATTCCAGATCTGTATCAATAGCATTAATTTTGTGTTTTAAGCCAGGGATTAAGATTCCTGCATTGTTTATAAGGATATCAACAGAGCTAATTTTACTTTTTAAATTTTTTACCCCATTTTGAACACTTTCGCTTTCGCCAACATCCATAATGACATAGTCTGCGTTATCATGTTCGAATGAGTCTACAATCATTCGGCCCTGATTTTTATTCCTAACTGTAAAGATCACATTATGATTTTTGGAAAACTGCTCAACCAGCCCTTTTCCAATACCCCTATTTCCACCCGTTATGAAAATGTTTTTCATTAAAGTCCTAATTCGTAAATGTGATAAATAAATAAATAATTACACTAAAACTTAGTACATAAATCATAATTTATTAAAAATACAAATCACATGAATTAATTTATGATATAACAAAAACTAAATTATAGGAGTTTAAATGAAGCCAATACTAAACCTAAGTGAAATAACTGATTTTCAAAGTCATGATCAAGGATCATTTTCAGCAAAGTATGCAAATATAAGCACCAAAATTGGAGCTGAAAAACTAGGCTATAACATCACAATTGTGCCTCCAGGAAAAAAATCATGGCCATTTCACAATCATCATATTAGTGAAGAAATGTTTATTATTTTAA
>CAJQGZ010000047.1 GCA_905478065.1 uncultured bacterium
AACACAAGCCCAGCAACTATCCAAAAAGATGGGAACGCATGTAAATGGAGAACGATATCGAGGTTCATATAAAAATGGAATAAAAGATGGTTTTGGTGAGTGGACTCACCCAGATGGTGATATATACAGAGGAAGGTTTAAAGCGGGTGTTAAGAGAGGGAGTGGAATCTATACTTTTAAAAATGGAGAAAAATATACCGGTAGTTTTAAAAGAGATATGCAACACGGTTTAGGTTCTTATAATTACAATAATGGCGAAATTTTTAAAGGGGAATTCAAAAACAACAAACGAGATGGAAAAGGGTATATTATATTTCGTGATGATACCACCAAATCAGGTACTTGGCTAGTAGATGAATTTGTCAAAAAAGATAGACTTAAAAATGTAACAAGGTATTTGCAGGCTACATATCCATCTTATAAAAAATCAAAACTTTCTCCACAATTGAAGATATCATCCATCCAATTAAATATCCCAGGTAACGAAAAAATTTTAGAAACAAATAAAAGCGCTGAATTGGTTATTAATCTAGTAAACAATGGTGAAGGCAATGCCCAAGGAGTTGAAGTTTTTCTAGATTTAAACAACTATTCTGGCGGTTTAGATATCGATGGCTTTAAAATCATTCATAAAATAATACCTGGCGATACAAAAAAGATAATTGCAACAATCTTTGCAACTGAAATGATGGTGACTGAACCCGTATCAATTTCCGCATATATAACGGAATCTTTTGGACATGATATTTATGCACCAAGTATGGTTTTGCTCAATACAAAATCATTAACGATTCCTGAATTAGTATTAACTGATATTAATATCAATGATCAAAACAATAAAAATGGCCTAATTGAACCAGCAGAAGTAATCCAAGCGACAATGTATATTAGAAATAATGGTCAACAAATTGCAAAAAATGTAAGCCTAGCAGTATTATATGGCGACTTTGTATTTAATACCGGGAAATCCAGTTTTGAACTTGGAGACATCAAACAAAATCAAAAGAAAAAAGTTGAATTTTCTTTTTTTGCAATGAGTGAGGCTGAAAAAGAATTACCAATTAGTTTTGAACTAAAAGAATCAAGAAGCAAACTTGATCAAATTATTCCTTCCGGATTAGATCTATACAGAAATAATAAAATCCAAAATTAAATATAATTTTAAACAGATGGTTGTTCGTAATATCAAAATGATAGTATGAAGAACATACTTCATCATCTTTCATATCTAATTAGGACTAGGAGATTAATTATGACTACATACATAAAAGGATTTATATCAGGGTTTTTTCTTTGTTTCTCTATTATAATTTTATCTGGAGCCACAAGCTCCTCTCTTTCCTCAGAACAAGCCAGGCTGATACAAAAGCTGGATAATATTGAGCAAAAAATTGACTTTAATTATAACGTATTGAATAAACATTTAGTTAGAATTATGGCCTACGGTGTCAAAGTTAAAGAAGGTCAGATTGATGGCGTTAGAAACCCTATCGACTGTAAGCATATTAATGATAAATAAAATGAGGTAATTAAATGAATGATAAACAAAATCATTTATTAGAGCTTGTGATGTTTGATATTTCTTATGTTATTTCAAACTGTGATTATGAATATTCATCTGATGAAAAAAAATATCTAAATGTTATTTTAGATCGATACAGTGATGAAGATAAAGAACTGCTTAAACTACGAACGCAGTTTTTAGATAACATATTAGAAAAAGGAATTAATGAGGTTAAAAAATTTGTAGTTAACCTGAGTAAGTCTTTAAAGAATAAAATAGATGATGATATGAAAATTGCTTATCTAGAGCTCTTTAAAGAAGTGATTATGCTTGACAAGAGCGTGCATGAAAATGAACGAATTTTGTATAGACTATTATGTGAACAGTGGGAGCAAAAAAGCTCTATATAATCGAGTTAATATTAAAGTTTAATTAATCTCTTTTTTATTTTTTACAAATTTTTCTAGCCATGTGTCTTGTTCCCATAGCATATGCAAAATACTTTCTTTTGCCCTGTATCCATGACTTTCTTTTGGAAGCATTACTAGCCTAGCTGTTGCCCCTAACCCCTTTAAAGCATTAAAGTATCTTTCAGATTGTAAAGGGTATGTACCAGAATTATTATCAGCTTCACCATGAATTAATAAAATCGGAGATTTTAGTTTATCTGCATGCATGAAAGGTGACATATTGTAATATACCTGTGGCGCTTCCCAATAGTTTCTTTCTTCACTTTGAAAACCAAATGGTGTTAGAGTCCTATTATAAGCGCCGCTTCTAGCTATTCCTGCCGCAAAATAATTTGAATGGGAAAGTAAGTTCGCAACCATAAATGCGCCATAACTATGTCCGCCAACTGCAATTCTATCGACATCAACATAACCAAGATTATCTACTTTATTGATTGCCGCTTTTGCATTACTAACTAATTGAACTCTGAAGTCATCATTGGGCTGCTTATTCCCTTCACCGACTATGGGGAAAGCGACATTATCTAAAACGGCATATCCTCTTGTTAACCAATAAATGGGAGAACCTGCATATGGATATGTAAATTGATTTGGGTTTTTTGTCGTCTGCGAGGCACTTGATTTATCTTTGTATTCTCTAGGGTAAGCCCACATAACCATAGGTAGCTTTTCTTTTTGACTAAAATTATATCCATCTGGCAAGTAAAGTGTTGCTGAGAGATCTAAACCATCTTCTCTTTTATATTTAATTACTTCTTTATGAACATTTTGAATACTTTTAAAAGGGTTTGTAAAATATGTAATTTGATTTAATTCACCATCTAGCTCTCTAAAAAAGTAATTAGGATATTCATTAGGAGACTCTATCCTTACAAAAAGTTTATTGTCGTCTGGGTTGAAATCTCTAATAGATTCCTTTTTCCCTTCAATATTTGACTCATAAACCCTCTTCTTTTTTAAAGTACTAATTTTTAGTTCATCTAAAAATGGGAATTGCCCCTCTGCTGAAAACCCATCTCCTATCAAAAATAAGTTTTTATTTCTTAATAATAACACATACTCGCCATATCTATTTCTTTCCTCAACAAAATCTCCGGGGTCACTATATCTATCTTGGTAGTTTCGATCTGAGATAACCAAAGGCTCTTTGGAAGGGTTAGAGGGGTTGAAAAGATATGTTTTTTGATTTCGATTATTCCACCAATAATCAGAAACTATCGCTAGAGTATCATTACACCAAGATGATTGATAATATCTATTTTGAGTTTTTAAAATTGAAACTGGATCATTATTAAAAGGAGAATCAAGTTGAAATAATTCATCTCTGAATTGGACTTCTTGATTCGGATCTCCATTGTCTAAGGCACTCACAAAACAAATTGAAGCTGGCTTGTCTAATCTCCATTTAAAGCTTCTTTTGCCTTCACGTACAGCCATAAAACCTTTTGGTAAGTCTTCAATAAGTGGAATACTAGCTAGTCTTTTTACTTCTTTACTGTTTACTGCATGTATTATATATGTTGATGGGAACCTATAATAGGGAACTAAATATGAAAAAGGTTTTTTAATTGTTGAAACTAATACGTAAGAACCATCTGGAGAGAAACTAATGTCTCGATACATATCATTTTTTTTCCACAATCTCTTTTTCCCTTTTATAGAGACTTTGTAAAGCTCTGATATCGCTAAACTCTCAAAGTTTTTTTCATCGTTCTTATTCTTTAATAGATCTTGATATGTTCGATTTTGCGCTTTTTTACCGTCATTGGTTGAAATCCTAGGACCGGAAGGTATTAAATCGCCCTCCATAATTATAGGCTGAATTTTTAAGGGGACAAACTTTACAAGTAATGATTTACTATCCTTAAACCAGTTTATTACACTTCCTAAATTTGCATTGAGCTTGGGACCTGTTAACCTCTTTAATTTTGAACTTTTTAAATCTAAAATCCAGAGCTCGACTCCTTCTTTAGTCGTATTTGTCATGGCGATTTTTGTTTGATCAGGAGACCATTTTATATTTGAAAGCCTTGGTTTTTTTGGCATTCCTTTTACATCATAAATTTTTGAAGGACTATTCCCAACTGACGAAATTTTTATATTATTATAATAACTAACTCTGCTGCCAATATTAGTCTTTGGGTTTATTCTTAACCCTGCAAGCCGCATCTCTTTTTCAGATAATTCCTCTATAGTCTTATACGTATCACGATAGAGATAAATCATGTAGTTTTTATTATCATCAACTAAAACTCTTGGTGGCATGGTCACATCAATCAAATCAAGAATTTCTTTCGGCGGGACCTGGTATTTTAGGTCTTCTTGTGCGTACAGAGAGAAAAAAATTAAGTTATAAAAAAATAATTTTTTGCAAATCATAAAAAACTCACTTAAAAAACTTTGGAAAAAGAACTGGTGTATCCTCTTTATACTTTATATAATCCTTTTTCTTACCCCAAGTTTTGTCTGCGTGTTTCTCTAACAACGGAACACCACTAACTTTTGTTAATAACCAAAATACAAAAACAGGAGATATTAGGCTAACAAACTGAGCCCCTTCTAGTACAGGGAAAGCAATTATTGCAATTCCAATCCAGAGAACTATTTCACCAAAATAATTAGGATGCCTTGATAATGACCATAATCCAGTCTGTATAAACATTTTTGGGTTTTCTATTTTAAACTTTCTTTTTTGATAATCAGAAATCGATTCAAATAAAAATCCAAACACCCATATACCACAACCAAAATAAAAATATAAATCTGGGTCTACAATATTTCTAGAACAGATTACAGTTAAACCAGCAATAGAGGTTAAAAAGATCCACATCCCTTGCAAGGTCCAAGTCCTTAAAAATAAAGGAAACGAAGTTTTCCAATCTTTAAAGCGCCTATCTTCTTTATCTTTCAAAATTCTAAGAAATAAATAACTTCCCAATCTTAATGCCCATAATAAAATAAAAATTGTAATTACTTGAGATCTTATATCTACTCTATTACCTAAAAATTGATTTTTATAATAAAAAGCTGTAGTAGCTACTACGATAAAAGTTAAGCTACCAGTTAAGTCATAAAATCGTTCGGTTGACCAATAGTATGATGGTAAAAAAACGAGCCATTGAACGAAGAATGTAGTTGCCAAACAAAGAAAAAGTACAGGGAAAGACCCGTGGATTAAACTTCCCTGCGCGCTAGCTAGAGCAACTAAGATGCAAATACATGTGGAAATAATTATAGTAACATATGCTTGTAATGAATTACTCATCTTATGGTTATAGATTTAACTTTTAATATTAACTAGATCTAACAAATAGGCATACTCAAGAGCGATTTCCTTGTAGATTTTAAATCTACCGGACTTCCCACCATGTCCAGCATCCATATTCATATATAAATATAATTTATTATTGCCTACCCAAAAGTCCCTTAGTTTTGCGACATATTTAAGTGGTTCCCAGTATTGAACCTGTGAATCAAAAAAACCCGAAGTAACCAAAATATTAGGGTATTTTTTCTTCTCAATTTGATCATACGGAGAGTAAGATAACATATAATGATAATATTCCTCTTCTCTTGGATCACCCCACTCATCCCACTCATTAGAAGTAAGTGGTATTGAAGGGTCTAACATCGTCGTTACTACATCAACAAATGGCACAGCCGTAATAGCCCCTTTCCATAAATCAGGTTCCATATTAACTACAGCACTAATCAATAAACCGCCAGCACTTCCTCCAGAACAAAATAATTGATCAGGTGAAGTATATTTTTTTTCGACCAAGTGCTTACCCGCATCGATAAAATCATAAAAAGTGTTCTTCTTTTTTAATAGCTTACCATCTTCGTATGACTGTCTGCCAAAAATTTGACTGCCCCTTACATTTGTTAACGCATAGATAATTCCACGATCTAACAAACTTAGCCTTGCAGAGCTAAAGTATGGATCTGATGTTGAACCATAGGAACCATAGGAATACAATAAAAGCGGTTGAGGGCCTTCTTTTTTTAAATCTTTACGATAGACTAAATAAACAGGGATTTTTTCACCATCTCTAGCTGAAGCATAGATAGTTTCTGCATCATAAAGACTCTGGTCATATCCTTTACCAATAACCTCACTTTGTTTAAGTAATTTTTTTTCTTGGGTGTCCATGTTATAATCATAAACAGAAGAGGGTGTTAACATTGAAGAATAACTATATCTCAGTATATTTGAGTCGTATTCCTCGTTTGTAGAAATGTATGCGGAATAGGTGCTTTCTTCAAAATCAATATAGCTATCATTTCCAGATATCATATTCATTATTCTAATAGCTCTTAGTCCGTCTCTTCTTTCACTAAATACTAAATGATTTTTAAAAATTTCTAGTCCTAACAAATGAACATCTTTACGATGTGCGATGACTTCTTCCCAGTTTGATATATCAGTCGCATTTACCTTTGTTCGCATTAAACGGTTATTTGGCGCTTCTTTATTTGATATTATATAAAAGTAATCTTCATAATGTTGAATATCATATTCGTGTTTTTTCCCTCTTGGCGAGAAATTAACGAACTGGCCATCAGGGTCGTTCGCGTCTAAAATATGATAGTCACTTACTAAGGTACTGCTATTATAAATAATGATATATTGGCCTGATTTCGATCGGTAAACACCGTTATAGTACGTTTCATCTTTTTCAAAATACATAAGAACGTCTTTTTTATAATCAGTTTTAATCTTATGCCTAAATATTTTTTCCCCTAAAAGCGTAACTTTGTTTTTTGAGGTGTAAAATACTGTTTTATTATCATTAGCCCAAGCCGCACCTCCAGTAGTATTTGGAATAGTTTGATCTAACACATCACCAGACACAAGGTTTTTAAAATATATTTTATAATATCTTCTACTAAGAGTATCAACTCCATAAGACAGCCATTTATTATCAGGACTAATAGACATCCCCCCAATTGAAAAATAATCATATCCTTCCGCTAAGATATTTACATTTAGAATAATTTCTTCATCATTTTCTAGACTTTTATATTTTCGGCAATATATTGGATACTCTAGACCCTCTTCATAACGAGAATAATAAAAGTATTCGTTTTCAAAATAAGGTACTGACTCATCATCTTTTTTTATGCGACCAACCATCTCATCATAAAGAGTTTTTTGGAGTGGTTTTGTATGCTTTAAACTATTTTCTAAATATTTTGTTTCTTCATCGATATAATCAACAACGCTCTGGGTTTGGTTATCGTATTTTTTTGCAGACTTTTGCTCATCAGTCAAACGCATCCAATAATAATTATCAGTCCTTACATCTCCATGCGCTTCCATATCTTTAGGGATTCTTTTTACATCTGGGGGTAATATATTATTTGAACATGAACTCATAATTAAACCGAATATTGCTATATAGTATTTCAAATTTTGCAAATGAACAAATAAATTGCTCCGGAGGAGGGACTCGAACCCCCGACAAAGTGATTAACAGTCACCTGCTCTACCAACTGAGCTACTCCGGAATATAAATTTTGTACTTTTAAATATCAAAAAGAGAGCGGAATTTAATCCGTTTTTGTTTTATAGTAACAGAAAAGGTGTACATTTTTTAATTTTTTTATTTTGACTAATATTAATGATATAAAAGTTATTTTAGCTTAGATTTAATAAATATTTTAAAAAATGAGTAAAGCACGAACAAGTCTTCCACAACGATTATTAGAGTATACTTCCACACAGGATTACTCATTATACTCACATATTGACCAAGCCGTTTGGCGATACGTTATGAAAATATCCATTCCTTTTTTTAAAAAAAATGCTCAGAAATCATATATCGAAGGAATAAAAAAAGTTGGGATTCCAACAGAGCATATTCCGAAAATTGATGACATGGATAGAAAACTCGATGAGTTTGGTTGGGGAGCCGCAAGCGTGAAAGGGTTTATACCACCAATTATTTTCATGGAGTTTTTGGCACGCAAAGTTCTTCCAATTGCTGTTGATATTAGAACAAGTAATCATATTACATACACTCCTGCTCCAGATATTATACATGAAGCAGCCGGGCACGCTCCAATAATTGCAAATGAAGACTATGCTGAATATTTATGCTCATATGGAGAGATAGCAAAGAAAGCGATTGAATCAAAAAGTGATGCAAAACAATATGAAATAGTTAGAAATCTTTCAATATCAAAAGAAAACCCAAATGTAAATTCTAAAATTTTAAAAGAAATTGAACACGAATTTGAAATGATATCTAGCAAGAAAGAATGGCTAAGTGAAGCTAGCGAACTCGCAAGAATGAACTGGTGGACAATTGAGTATGGTTTAGTTGGTGACTTGTCTAACCCTAAAATTTATGGAGCAGGCCTATTGTCATCAGTCTCTGAAAGCGTTTCTTGTCTAAAAAATAATGTAAAAAAAATACCAATTAGCTTAGACTGCATAAAACAGGACTATAATATTACCAAACCGCAACCACAACTTTTTGTAACAGAAAGCTTTAAAAATTTGAAAAATATATTAACCGATTATAGTAGAACAATGGCCTATGTTGTTGGTGGTAAATCCGCTGTAGAAAAAGCTATTTTATCAGAGAATACAACAACCACAGTTTTTGATTCGGGGTTACAAGTGTCAGGCGTTTTAAATAAATGTATATATGATAAAAAGAATCAACCGTCATATTTAAACTACCTTGGAAAGACTCAGCTATGTTACAAAAATGCTGAAATAGATGGTCACGGAACGGTAACCCACCCTGAAGGTTATGGCGCTGCACTTGGGCATATAATCCCTCTGAATAAATCACTATACGAGTTAAGCGATGAAGAATTAAAAACGATTAACGTTGAACCTGCAAAGCATTCAACAATAAAATTTTACAATGGTTTAATTGTTTCAGGTACTATAAATAGTATAATCAAATTCGAAGGTAAACCAATTTTAATAACATTGAATAATGCCTCTGTTAGACTAAAAAATGATGTGTTATTTAAACCAGACTGGGGCCAATATGACCTCGCATGTGGAAATAAGATAGTCTCTATTTATGGTGGCCCAGCTGATTGGATTAATTATCAAAAGTTAGAACTAACTAAAAAAGATATTTCATATCATTCATCAAATCTCACAGAAGACACTGAATACCTAAACAAATTATATGGCAAAGTTGAAAACCTTAGAAATGAAAAAGCAGCAAGTGAAGATTATATAACAATACTAAAAATTGTATATAAGAAATATGATAAAGAATGGCTTTTATGTATGATTATTTATGAGATTATTTATAAAGATCAGACTATCAGAAACGAAGTCCAATTTTTAAAAAATCATTTAATAAAGTTTAAATCTGATTTACAACTAAAAAACGCAATAGAAAGAGGTCTGGAATTAATCGAGGAAGACTTTAGCTTATAATTAAGGTATCAATATTATGAATCATAATGAAAACTTAGCTTTCGAATAATACCCTCAGGTAAACCCGGCAATTCAGATCGTGGAATTAAAAAGGTCGTTAGACTGCTTAAATCTTCAAATACTCTGTGCTTCGTTAAAGCTTTTTTTAAATATGAGGCTCCTACAGAACCACCAGTTCCTATTTTTTTACCTATCATTCTTGTCGCTAGCAAATGATGTTTATATCTCCAAGTCGTAAGGAGTTCATCAAGATCAATTAATTTGCTTAGTAGTCTATAAGGATTATGTAATATCGGTTGATCTCGATATAATAAAATTAAAAGTGCTGCATGCGTGGCCTTATATGATAATCTAAACTGGCCACTAGCTTTCATTTTTGAAAAAACTGACTCATCAAAAAAAGAGTTAAACATTTTTTCTGTTGAATTATATTGATTATAGTGACTTTCTTTTTCATCTTCTGAAAGGCTTCCATTTTTTTCTATAATTTTTTTATCATTTAAAATCATTTTTTTTACAGCTTTTTTATATTGATCCCAAAAATTATAATCTTCGGATATTAAAAAAGGCGTTCTCTCAAGCCATTTCTCGACAAAAATAAATAAAGAATCCGAATTTTCTGAATTTTCAACATCCTTAAATTCATTTTTGTGTATTTTATCTTTGTAATTTTTCCCTCCATATGTATGTCGCTCATTTTTTAGAAGGCCTATTTTATTTTCAATCATTCTAAACTGCCCACTTTGAAACCCAGAAGCTGGAGTTAACATATCCCTGAATTCTAAAAAATCCATTGGTGTCATTGTCTCTAAAATTTTTATCTGATCAATTAGCAGTTGAATTATTTCATTAATTCTATGAAGTCTACTTACAACAGTACCAATTTTTGATTCATCAACGTTTTTAATATTGAAAACTTCAAAAATTGAATCAATTTCATATAATATTTGTTTAAACCAAAGCTCGTATACTTGATGCGTAATTATAAAAAGCATCTCATCGTGAGCTTTTTTACCTAATTTATCGCTTACCAATTCTTGCGATTTTAGTAGTGATTTTAATTGTAAGTAATCGCGATAATTTGGAGTGTTTTTTTTATTTTTCATTACTAAAAGGTTTAAGCGGTAATCACGGCCCTGATAATGTAAGATTACATTTCTTTTTCTGCTTTAAGCGACAAGCCATCAATAAACATGCCTGAGTCGCATTGCTTTTGACTTATAAATACTATTCCACTTTGTTTATGAGGTGTATCATAAGTAGCGTGTATTGACTTAAGCCCTCCTAGCCACCACCTTGAATCCTGTATGTATACTAGATCACCTTTTTTAGCATTCGCAATTTTCATGTCATCTTCTGAAAAAGAGACCATGTCTTCTTCTAAATCTTTAATCTCATAATTAACGATAACTGGTTTACCCGTTAATTCATTAACATCAGAACCTTTAAAAATACTTTTAAGTTTATGAACGTCAAATACGGTTAATCCCGTAAGGTTTTTACTCGGATTTGGCTTTGTAAACAATGTTACAATTACGCCCACTCCAGCACAAACAACAAGATTATACAGTGCTCCGATATAAGAATAGCCTCTTCCAGGTCTAAACTCAATTCCATGTGAAAAAGGACTAACAAGCGATGGATACATTTGACCAAGAATCATTAAAAAAGCACCAACTACAAATGTTGCAATTACCGCAGTTGAAGTGAACCTTCTCCAAAAGATACCTAAAAAAACGCCGACAACTAATGGTGGCGTAAACGTTGAATGAAACCAGCCGTGAGCTTCATATATTGAATCAAAAGAATTGAAAAATGGAACCAAGCAGACTGCAATTACTTTTACCAAAACAGAAGCAAGTCTAGCTAATTTTAATTGTTCTTCATCTGAAGCTTTATTTTTTGTTAGGGGTCTATAAATGTCATTAATAATAACTGAAGAGGATGCATTTACCAATGTGTCTGATGTCGACATAAGTGCAGCGCATAATGCTGCGATTATAAAACCAAATACACCAGGAGAGGTAATTAGATTTGCAACAGATACAAATACATCATTCGGGGCAAGATCAATAGGAAGAGCACCCGGAATAGAGTTTGCGATGGCTTTTCCTATCCACCCTGCATTTGAAACCACGATTGCTGATACGGGTAAAATAACCAATACATTAAATGCTGCAGCTTTTCTTCCTTCATTAACACTTCTAGCTGCCATGAACCTCATAATTAGGCCTTGGTTTAAAAATAAAAACCCAATAGATCCAGCAATACCATCTTGCCAAAATATACCTACAAAATTAAAATCAGGTGGTGAATTAAAATTAGCAAGAGGAAGCTTTTCTGCTGGGGAAAGGTTTTCCCATAGGGCTTTTAAACCAGATGAATAGGATGTGTTATCAACGAGATAATTAAGTCCTAAATAAAAAAGTAGTAACCCAGCAAAAATTAAAATAAACCCTTGAATCAAATCTGTAAAGATAACTGAGGTTTGCCCCCCAAAATGCATATAGATAGTCGTCGCGATTGCAATTAAAATCACTGTGAGCATTAACGGAATGCCATATATCTTGTAAAGAGCAGTCGCCAAGGTCAGAAACTGAATTGCAATGTAACCAATCATATACATTAATATCATAAAAGTAGCGATATATCTTGCTTCACGACTAAACCTGCGTTCAAAGTATTCAGGTATTGAACCAAGCCTCAAGTAATAAATTATTGGAAGCCAACCAAACAAAAATAGTGGCATAAAGAACCAATCGTTCATGTAGGTCATTGTCGATGAAAACCCGTACTGATATGCTTTGGTAGAATATTTAACGAAACTATGAGAGCCAATTCCCGTTGCGACTATTGATATCGTTATGAGCCACCAAGCAAACCGTCTTCCACCAAAAAAATAATCAGATGTTGTTTTGCTGTATTTACCAAAATAAGCGCCAAAACCCATTACTATAGCAAAGTAAGCAAGTATAACTATTCTATCTAAATTTGTTCCTAAAATATTCTCCATTAAATACTCTCAATCGCTATATAGATAAAAAAAGCATGTATAAAAGCATAAAAGAAATATCCATAGAACAATACCCAAACCCATTTCTTATGCACGGGATCATTTACGCGCAGAGCTCCTGTTCTAAATATTAAAAAAGTTCCAAATAAAAAAGAAAGACCACCAATTCCATACAGATAAATGAATGGTAGCCATGTTTGATAAAAACTCACTGAGGTAACTCCATATTTTGAAAAAATGGTTTTAGTTCAGCATAAGTATCTTGCAAACCTTGTACATGAACTTTTGTATTGCCAATCGTGGGCATAAAATTAGTATCACCTTTCCACCTAGGAACAATATGGAAATGCAGATGTTCGGCAATCCCTGCTCCTGCTGATGCACCAATATTAGAACCAAAATTAAAGCCTTCTGCATTCATTTTTTTTCTAATTATGCTCATTGATAAAGAAGAAATATTCATTATTTCAGATAAAACCATGCTTTTTAAATCTTCCGGTTTATCCACAACTTCGTAAGGAATAACCATTATATGACCATTACTATATGGATAGAGATTCATGCAAGCAAAAGAATGAGCACCTCTAAAAAGGATCATATTATCTTCATCAGTTCCATTCTCTAATTTTTGGGAGAATGTTCCTTTAAGATTTTTTTTGGGAGCGCGAACGTATTCCATGCGCCAGGGAGCCCATAGATTATTCATTGCCGCTTTTCACAATATTATTTGCTTTCATATTTTTTTGATTTTGCTAAAAAATAAATTCTTTAAAAATTTTGATCTTTTAAGATAATCACTTAAAACGCTATTTAATATAGCAAGTTTAAATATATGAACAGAAACCCTAATTAAACTCTAATCTATTTGCGTCATTAATATATTTTCGCAAAGCTGGAACAATATATAATCCTTCCAAATCATAATTTTTAAAACAGCTCGCTAGTGTATTTAATCTTTGCTCAATTGGTTTAATATTATTTATGACTATGACTTTTTTTTCGTTTACAATACAATCTCCGCCTGAAAAGTCACCTTTCCCTTTCATAATTTTAATGTTGAGCTTATCGGCGAGCGAGTGGAATTCTTCCAATAGTTCTTTATTTTTCAATTACAACAAGTCCTTATGGCCTTTTTCATCAAGCCAGTTAACAAGATCTTTTACTTTTTCAACCTTGTCTCGGGGTACTACTAGCGTTGCATCATCAGTGTTCACGACTACAAGATTATCTACCCCAATTATAGCCGTAAACCTATTATTAGATTGAATCAAATTATTTTCACCTTCTATTATCGTTCCTAAACCCCTTACAACATTATCTTTCTCTTTATTTGAAAAAATATCATACAAAGCATCCCAAGATCCTAAATCATTCCATTCAAAATCAGCGGGAATAACAAAAATATTATTGGCTTTTTCCATTAAACCATAGTCAATTGATTGAGGAACAATACTATCCCAGATTTCATCAAAAGAGGATGACTCAGCTAAACATTTTCCGATTTTTTTCATAGCATCGTGCAAATCTGGCATATGCTTTTGAAGAGAAGATAATAAAGTATTCACTTTCCATACAAAAATTCCAGCATTCCACAAAAAATCCCCGCTTTTTATAAATCTTTTTGCTAATGTCTCGTGAGGTTTTTCCGCAAAAGTTTTGACATGGTATCCCAAGCCTTTGGTAGCGTTTCGTTCATATTGAATATAACCATACCCAGTACTCGGGTAAGTTGGTTTGATTCCTATTGTGACCAAACTTTGTTCTTTTTCTAAAATGCTAAAGGCATTGCCAAGTGATTTTTCAAAGTTATTATGCCCGACAATTAAATGGTCAGCCGGGAAAACACCCATAATCGCATTTTTTTCTTCCATGTAAATTTTTTGAGCGACTAATGCAATTGCAGGGGCAGTATTCTTTGCGCTGGGCTCTATAATTATATTTTCGGGTTTAATATTTTTAGTAGTTTCAAGAATTGGATTATAAAGCTCTTTCCTTGTAATAATATAAATTTCTGATGTTGATTTTAATTTTCTTAATCTATCTACAGTTATCTGTAGCATTGAATGATCACCAACAATATTTAATAATTGTTTAGGGTTATTTTTTCTGCTGTAGGGCCAAAACCTAGTACCACTTCCCCCGGCTAATATCACGCAATGCATCTATTTCTCACTTAGATTTATTTTTGCTACTTCCATATCCCAATTACTTCTAATAGAAATTGTATCGGGTCTAATCTCAAACCATTCTGAAGACCTGTAAGGACTTAAATGTCCAAAAGAATATTTATTATTTTTATCTAGATCTTGATAAAACATTAAAGAATAAACCCCTTCAGGTATTTTATTAATTTTAAAAGATAAGTTAGAATTTACATAAGCGTCATAAAAATGAGACGCTTTTTCCAATGAGGTTAATCTTGCAACAATAGAATTAGGTTGAGGTGAAACGACATCACCAATGAGGTTGCCAAATTGTTCGTATTTAGATGTTTTAAATTTGATAATCATCGTTGAATCTTTTATACTTCTACTATTATTTAATTTAAAATTTTCCCTAATTATATTTATAGAATATTCAGTCTCTGGCAGCCAATTTTTAACTGGATTTATTTGATAATGCATTGGACTAATCTGGACCAAATTGAAATCAATAATTGAAGAATCTTTTAATAAAGAAAAAGCATTATCTATATTTTCTTCATAAATGATTTTTGAAAAATAGATATCGAACGGATTAATAATTTCTTCTTCAATTTTTAAAGTTGAACCTGTGCTATAATTATTAATTTTTAAATATGTTGTGTCTTGAGATAACTTTGTTCGAGCTGAAATCACCGCAGAATCGATCACCATTATCCCGTTTTCAAATACTGATTTAACATTAATTACTGTTTTCATATCTGCAGCTATGGAGTCTTCCAATAAAAAATGTACTATTTTACTATCTTTATTATGAAGAAAAGTTTTTGCCTGAACATCCTTGTCCCCATATTTAACACTAACAAGGATAGATTTTTCGAAAGCATCAATGGGATTATCGAAAGTAATTATACCTGTTTTATTATTCACCCACTTACCATTTACAACACTTGCAGATCGTAAAACTTTTGGGAAAAAAATATTAATATTATTTATAGTTGAATTTGAAGAATCAATTTGGATTCTTTTAAAGAACGGAACGCCATATAATGATGAGTTAGGATCTATTAAAGAGCCAGACTCTCTCCTTTCTACACCTAAAACTTTATAAGAACCGTTAGATAAATAATTAAAATTATAAAAACCTTTATCATTTGCATCTATACTATAATCGGGCAACCGGTTAAAAAAATCACGTTGATCAGTTGAATCTTTTATCTTCCACAAAAGGCACGAAGCCTCGCCATCAAAAAATATTCTCCCACTCAATTCAGACGTATCGATAATATCACCTGTAGAAAAAGCTAATTGAATACCTTCATCTATTGAAACTCCATTTTCATCTTTTAAACCTCTATTGATAAGTAATATGTATGTTTGATTGTCTAAGAGATTATCCGGTAAATATATAATCAATTTTTTACCTTTGTATTGCACAGATATTGGTGACAAAGTTTTAGGTAAGATACTAATCGAACTGGCTACTGATTTTTCAAGTAAATGCTCTGAAAAAACTAATTCAACTTTTTTCAGAGATAAATTTGTAGCTCCACTAGAAGGCGTTGAAAATAATAAAGTTGGTGGAGTATTATCTTTTGGACCTCCAGGCGGGGCCTGAATTGCTGCACACGAATAAATATTGCAAGTGCAATACGCGACAAAGAAAAAAAGAATAATTGTTTTGCTATTGAATAACTTCATTAATATTGAACATATCTAATTTAAAGGAGTCTGACTTTAAGTCTAAAGTATTCTAATATGCCATTAGTACCATCTTATATAAAAAAACTCAAAAAGTATAAACCAGGTAAGTCAATTCAAGAAGCAGAGTTGAATGACGATGGAATAAAATATATAAAACTATCCTCGAATGAAAATCCTCATGGACCTAGCCCCCTCGCAATAAAGGCGATTGAAAAAACATATAAAAACTTGAATAGATACCCAGATGCATCTGGATATCAACTTAGAAGTAAACTAGCAAAAAAATTTAAGGTCAAGATAGAAAATGTTACTATTGGTTCCGGTTCTGAGGGTATAATGTCAACAATAATGAGGACGTTCTTATTGGATGAGGATGAAATAATTGGGACAGAAGGATCTTTTATTGGTTTTCGTGTTCTAGCAAATGCATCAGGAAGAAAAATAATTTGGGTGCCAATGAAAGAGCGAAGATATGATCTTCAAGAAATGGCAAAAAAAATCACAGATTATACAAAAATAATATATATAGCTAACCCTGATAACCCAATGGGAACATACGTTACTAAGTCTGACTTTGACGCTTTTTATAATCATGTACCTGACAGAGTCTTGATTATTCTTGACGAAGCCTATTATGAATATGCTAAACACCAATCTGATTATCCAGATTCAATGCTCTACCGCTATGATAATGTGATTACTTTAAGAACCTTCTCTAAAGCATATGGACTTGGTGGTTTGCGATTAGGTTATGGATTGGCTCACAAAGATCTCATAGAGAACCTAAATAAAGTAAAAGCCCCATTTGAGCCATCTATGCCAGCTCAAGCTGCTGGGATAGCAGCACTTGATGACACTGATTTTTTAGAAAAAACTGTTCGCGAGAATCAAAAAGGAAGAGAGTATTTATTAAACGAGTTCAAATCCTTAGATATTAAATTCATTGTTAGCTATACAAATTTTATCACTACAATATGGAATAATAGCAATGATGCTGATGTAATCGTAACTAAACTTTTAAATAAAGGTATTATTGTTAGAAAACTGTCCGCATTTGGATGGCAAAACTGTATTAGAATATCTATCGGAACACCTGAAGAAAACTTAACTTTACTTAATGCTTTAAAAGCTATCATCCACTAAAACAATATATGGAAAATTTTAAAATTAGCGGTTTTGACCATTGCGAATTATATGTTGGCAATGCAAAACAAGCTGCATATTACTACCAGCATGCTCTTGGATTTAAACCTGTTTCGTATTCGGGACTTGAAACGGGAAGTCGTGAAAAAGTCAGTTATGTTATGCAACAGAATCAGGTCAAATTTGTTCTAAGCTCGCCATTAATTCCAGGAACTGATATTGGTAGACATATAGATCAACATGGTGACGGCGTAAAGGATATTTCTTTTTCGGTAAATGATGCAGAAAAAGCGTGGAGAGAAACGACTAGTAAAGGAGCAAAAAGCGTAATAAAACCAAAAATTATTCAAGACCGTTATGGTGAAGCAGTAATTGCAACCATCCAAACATACGGAGACACAACACACACTTTTATTGATAGGTCTAAATATAAAGGCTCATTTTTACCTGGTTATGAAAAGATTCAAACACCAAACACTGATATTTCTACTGGTATCATTCACATTGATCATGTGGTTGGAAACCAACCGGATGGTGATATGAAAAAGGTTTGTGAATTTTATGAAAAAATTTTTGGTTGGCATCGATTTTGGTCTGTTGACGATAAAGACGTTTCTACAAAATACAGCTCACTCAGATCTATTGTAATGTCAAATGAAAATGAAATAGTAAAAATGCCCATTAATGAACCTGCAAATGGTTTGAAAAAGTCCCAAATCCAAGAGTACATCGACTTTTACAATGGCCCAGGAGTTCAACATATCGCAATGTCCACAAAAGATATAGTTAGTACTGTAAAAAAATTAAAATCAAATGGAGTTCAGTTTCTACCTACACCTAAATCTTATTATGAAGACTTATCAAAAAGAATAGATGATATTGAAGAAGATCTGGATGCAATAGCTGAATTAGGTATTTTAGTAGACAGAGATGAAAAAGGATATATGCTACAAATATTTACGAAACCGATACAGGACCGGCCAACCTTATTTTATGAAATAATTCAAAGAAAAGGTTCGAACAGCTTTGGTAAAGGTAACTTTAAAGCATTATTTGAATCAATTGAAAGACAACAAAGCCAACGAGGGAATCTTTAACCTAATGAAGTTATTAACTTATAAAA
>CAJQGZ010000048.1 GCA_905478065.1 uncultured bacterium
AGTTTCCACAGGCGTTTATTTTTATTCAATTCAGTCGGGCGAGTTTAGTTCAACTAAAAAAATGATATTGCTTGATTAGTTAAGCTTTTCTTTTAAAATAATTCAAGTTTTGAGTTGATTTATTGGTGAAGATTTAAGTTTAAATTAAGTATTTTTATATATGTCAACTCCCCTTATAGCAATAGTTGGTCGACCGAATGTCGGTAAATCCACATTTTTCAATCGTGTTTTGAGCCAAAGGCAGGCAATCGTAGATGCAACTGAGGGTATAACCAGAGATCGAATCTATGGAGAAATGGAATGGTGCGGACAAAAGCTCCGTTTTATTGACACCGGCGGGTTTATACCAGAAGATACTGATATATTTAATGCGGCTGTAAGAGAACAAGCAAAATTAGCTATTTCAGAAGCAGATTTAATTCTTCTTATGATTGATGGTCGTGTTGATGCAACCTCAAGTGATCTTACACTCGCTCAATTTGTTCGAGAAAGTGATCGTCCACACTTATTGGTCGTTAATAAAGTTGATACAATGAAATACGATTCAATAGTTCAAAATTTTTATCATTTAGGAATTGGAGAACCATATCCTATTTCTGCGCTTAATGGTAGATTAACAGGAGACCTCCTTGATGCTGTCCTTAGTAAGCTTGGTCTAGGAGTAACCAATGAAGAATATGACAATCCTGAAGATTTAAGATTAGCAATCGTCGGAATGCCAAATGTTGGAAAATCATCTCTTACGAATGCTCTTCTTCAGAGAGAACAAACAATTGTAACTCCAATAGCTGGTACGACCAGAGATGCTATTGATTCATATTTAAAATGGCATGGGAATGAAATAACATTAGTCGATACTGCTGGACTTAGAAAACTGTCCAAAATAAAAGATAAAATAGAATATTACAGTAGCCTTAGAACACAAAATGCAATTTTTAGTTGTAATGTTGCTTTAGTTCTAATTGATGCAGAAAAAGGTTTTGGTAAGCAAGATAAGTCAATTGTTGATTATGTAATAAGTAAGGGCAAGGCATTGATTTTTGTTGTAAATAAATGGGATAAAATTGAAAAATCCACAAGTACAATGAAAGAATTTGAGGAAGAGATCCGTTTACAGTATAAGGAATTAGATCATTTTCCAATTATTTTTATATCTTCCACAACCAGGCAAAGAATCAATAAAGTTTTGGAGACCGCATGGTCAGTTTACGAAAGGTCAAAAAATTCTATTCCAACAAACAAGTTGAATTCTTTAGTTGAAAAAGCTATGAACGAAAACCCTCCTCCAGCTGAAAAAGGGAAGGTAATTAAAATAAATTATTGTGTCCAAGTTCACAAGCAGCCTGTTGTAATTGCTTTATTTGCTAATTATCCAAAATTAATAAAGGTTTCGTACCAACGCTTTCTTATGAACCAGATACGGTTAAATTTTGACTTAAAGGGCTTGCCAATTAGATTATCATTTAGAAAAAAATAATAGGAGCAGGCAGGGGTGAAACCAAAGAGGAGGAAAGGTGTCATACTAAAAGCCTGCTCCTATTATTACTAACTTAAGGTAGTTTATAAAGTTCCAAGTTTTTTATTGTTATTAGTAGTAGTGTGGTAGCCGAAAACCTTAAGTTAATAAATATGCTTATTAGATTTTATTTTTGATAATAAAAGTAGTCGCTTGTCCTTTTCCTTTTAATTCAACGTTGCTCTTTGTCTCAAAGTTATAGGCGTTTTTTAAATGCGACTTTGTTTCCTCTGAGCAATTAACCCGCATCTTTTTTCCGCTGCTTTCTAATCTTGCAGCGATGTTTACGGAGTCTCCCCAAATATCAAATTCACTTGATGTTTTTCCAGCGATTATAGGACCAGTATGTACTCCTATTCTGACTTCCCAAGGTTCATTTCCTAGCGCTTTTTGTTGAAAGTTTATTCCCCTTACATAGTTTATCATCTCAATGGCTGCCATCACAGTTCTATCTGCGTGATCTGAATTAAGATCAGGAATACCTCCAGCAGCCATATATGCATCGCCAATGGTTTTAATTTTTTTAATAGAAAATCTTTCCATAATTTTGTCAAAACCACTAAAAAATGAATCTAAAATTTCAATTAATTGACCAGGGTCTAATTCCTCAGTTTTTTTTGTAAATCCTACAAAATCAGAAAATAAAATAGTTGTTGATGAATAATATTCTCCAATGATTTTTTCTGAACTAGTATTTATGTCAATATCATTTGAAGCAAACTCATTTGATGATTCGTAAATATTTATAAATTGGTCTGCCAGCATTCGCAATGCATCAATCTTTGAATGCTCAAGAACTTTAGGTTCGTCATCAAATACACAAAATGTTCCAAGTGTAAAACCCGATTTTGATATAATTGGGCTACCGGCATAAAATCTAGGAAATCCTGGTGCTAAAGCATATGCGTGTTTTGTTCTTTCATCAATTGAAACATCACTTATTACTAAGGGTTTTGAATTATTGTTTAATACGTGAGAACATATTGCAAGCTGTCTTGGCGCTTCTTTTGTCATGATTTCTGTTGGTAAATCTTTACCATAGCTTACTTTACAATGTTGGGTATCGTCATCAAGTATGTGTATTGCTGACTGAGAGCAGCCTGTTAATGTAGCGGCTAATTTTGGAAAACTAGAATAGCGTTTATCTTTATTAATATTTTGTTCTACTAATTTTAAACGCTTTAGGTCTTCAAGTCTTTCTTTCTCATTGGAAGGTATTTCTGCTGGAATATGACCAGCTTTGATAGCAGCTTTGACAAGTTTGTTTCCGATAAACTTT
Organism: uncultured bacterium; assembly: GCA_905478065.1. Classification (GTDB taxonomy): domain Bacteria; phylum Fidelibacterota; class Marinisomatia; order Marinisomatales; family UBA1611; genus TMED80. Next base: position 2,796 of record CAJQGZ010000048.1, read on the forward strand.
GTGATTATGCCCATAATCAAAAGTTAATCAATAAAAATTTAATTGCTAAGTGGAATGGTAGCTACTTTTGCCCAAGAATCTAATTTTTCAGAAATGTATATATCACCATTTGTTGAAACCGCAGTGAAAAGTTGTTTTATGTCATCGCCATATGTGGTACGGCCAAAGGAAACAAATTTTTGATCTGTTGATATTTGAGTAATTAGTTTTATTTCACTACCAAATTTTTGAGGGTTTTTATTTTCTAGCTTAAAAACTTTACCTGCGGAAGTTAAATAGGAAAAGCCAGTTATTCGTGGTGCAATGCCAAAGCTGTAAGCTAAAGTACCTACAATTGTTTCATTGTTTGAATTATTTAATGAGTTTTTTAATTCTTTTAATAATTCTGATGGCACGCTTTCGCCGTTATTTCCTTTTGGGCCTTTATCTCCCTTTGGACCTTGAACTCCTATTGGGCCTCTTGGACCAATATCTCCTTTTGGACCAGGTATGCTTGAGGATGGAGGTATGCACCCTATTAAGAAGCTGAGTAGAATAACATAAATATTTTTGCTCATATGTTTAGTGACTTTCGTACTTTGCTAATAACATCATATCGTGCTAAAGCAATGGCAACCACACTGATAAATATGATACCGTAAATAAATTGATAAATCCTATCATCAAGATAAGAGTAGGCTCTTAGGTATGCTAAATACATGATAATCAACAATTCAGAGACCAACGCAGTAACAAAAAATACCATTGATTTTCTAAGGCTGTTGTTTTTACGCTGATTGATTAAACCTAACGAAAATACTTGAGCAGAAAACATTTTGTATAATTTTTTTTCATCATTTGCTATTGACTTTAGATATATAGCATATTCATTTGGAGAGTTAAACTGACTGATTCCAGCAAAAAAAGTTGGGTTGATATCTTCAGTTTGTTCTTCATCGGGTTCTTCATTTTTTTCTTTTGCTCCCCTGACTCTAGGTATTAAAACTCTCACCAAAAAGTAAATTGTTCCCATTGCTGCAGGAAAATAGATCATAATTAGTGAAAAAATGACCATGTCGAGTTGCATTTTTGTAAAATGGACAATAAAAAATACCATAAAAGCACCAAGAATAGATAGAAGGGTAAACGCTTTTTGATCAGTACGTTGGATAATTGTCTGTTCTCCAGATAATATCTGTAACAGAGCGTCTAATTCTTTATTATTTGACATATTTATTTTACCCGTTTGCGGGGCCAAATTTTATTAATCTAATGTCATTTATCCTAAAAATATATTTACGTTTTGTATTGATTGTTTTTTATTAAATAATTAATTGTAACTGTTGTATAAATTTTTTACTTAGCTTATCTTTCGACCGCTATTTAATATAGATAAAAATTAATGATCGCGGGGTGGAGCAGTCTGGTAGCTCGTTGGGCTCATAACCCAAAGGTCGGAGGTTCGAATCCTTCCCCCGCTACTTCAAGAAAACCCGTCTTTATGGCGGGTTTTTTTTTGAGTTTTGAAAATAATTTTAATTTTAACAAATGATAGGTATTTATTTTGAGAAAAGAAAATTTTAGAAACATTGCAATTATTGCGCATGTTGATCATGGAAAAACTACACTAGTTGATGGTTTATTGAAACAAAGTGGAACATTTCAAGCACATCAAAATGTTGAAGACCGAGTGATGGACTCGATGGATCTTGAAAAAGAAAGAGGCATTACAATAACGGCCAAAAACACTGCTATTAATTATAAAGACATAAAAATTAATATCATGGATACCCCTGGTCACGCTGATTTTGGTGGTGAAGTAGAAAGGAGCCTCAACCTGGTTGATGGCGCTCTCTTGCTAGTTGACTCTAGTGAGGGGCCTTTGCCTCAAACCAGGTTTGTATTAAAGAAGGCTCTAGAAAAAAATCTCCCTATAATTCTTATAATAAATAAAATTGATAGGTCTGATGCTAGGATTGAGGAAGTAGTCGATGAGGTATATGACTTATTTATTGATTTAGATGCTACAGAAACTCAAATTGAATTTCCAATAATTTATACTAATGCTAAAGATGGGATTGCTCATAATGAATTAGATGATGGTTCTACAAATTTGGAACCTCTGTTTGATACGATATTAACAAAAATTCAAGGGCCAATTGCTGACGATAATAAAGCGTCTCAATTTTTAATAACTAGTCTTGATTATGATTCATATGTTGGGCAGGTTGCAATAGGTCGATTAAATAATGGCACGCTTGACATGAATGGATCTTATGCGTTGTGTAGTGAAAATAATATTTTGCATAATCAAAAATTTTCAACGCTTTATACCTTTGATGGCTTGGATAAAATCAAAGTTGAAAAACTTGAAGCTGGTGATATTATAGCTGTTGCAGGTATAGAGGGTATTACTATTGGTGACACTATATCTAGTAATGAAAACCCTGAGCCGTTACCAAGGATTGAAGTCGATGAGCCAACAGTGTCAATGTTGTTTTATATAAATAATAGCCCCTTTGCAGGAAAAGAAGGTAAGTATTTGACTACACGTCATATCAAAGAGAGACTAGATAAAGAAATCCTATCCAATGTGTCTGTACAGGTATTAGAAACTGAGCGTACTGATGCCTTTGAGGTTCGTGGTAGAGGAGAATTGCAAATGGCTATTCTCATTGAAACAATGAGAAGAGAAGGGTATGAACTTATGGTCTCAAAACCTAGAGTGATTACAAAAGAGGAAGATGGAAAAACATTAGAACCAATGGAAAAAGTATTCCTTGATATCCCCGAAGATAAGGTTGGTACGATTACAGAAAAATTATCTACAAGGAAAGGACGTATGACAAATTTACAAAACCATGGAAGTGGTAGGGTTAATATGGAGTTTTCTATTCCTTCGCGCGGGTTAATTGGGTTTCGTTCTCAGTTCATGACGGACACTCAGGGTGCTGGAATAATGAATAAACTCTTTGATGGTTATGCGCCTTGGTTCGGTCCAATACCGCAGCGAAAAAGTGGAGCCATTGTATCTGATCGTTCTGGGAAAATAACTACTTTTGCTTGCCTTGGAATGGTTGATCGTGGTGAATTATTTGTAGATGTAGGTACAGAAGTTTATTCTGGAATGGTAATTGGCGAAAGAAATAGGCCAGAAGATTTAAATGTTAATATTACAAAAGAAAAGAAGCTCTCTAACATGCGAGCCTCTGGATCTGATAATACTGTAACTCTTCGTCCCCCTAAAAGATTATCGCTGGATCAATCTATTGAATTTATTGCAGAAGATGAGCTGGTTGAAATCACACCGCTATCTATTAGGCTTAGAAAAATGGAGCTTGATCAAAACAAACGCATGTCTGCACGTAAAAAGGAAAAGTACTCAGTCTAAAATAATGATATCAGGAAAACAAATACTGTGGGGAACCTTAGGCTGGGCATTTGGTGGTCCAATTGGTGGGATTTTAGGTGTCATTTTTGCGGGATCGGGAGATCAGAGCTCTTACAAAAGTATAAAACAATCTCAGGCCGGAGACTTTATGGTCTCTCTTTTGGTTCTTTTTGCAAAGGTTATGAAAGCTGATGGCAAGCTCCTTAAATCGGAATTAGACTATGTAAAAAGTTTCTTAAAACGCAATCTGAGTTCGAAGCAATCAAGTGTCTTTATTAAAATGTTCCAAGAAATATTAAAACAAGATTACAGTGTTGCAGAAGTATGCGGGCAGATACAAAAGTCTATGGATCATCCAAGCAGACTCGAACTTTTACATGTTCTTTTTGGTCTATCTGCATCTGATGGAGAAATCCACCCTCAAGAAGTAAAGGTGATTAGCACTATATCTGGATATTTAAATATTAGTAAAAAAGACTATGAATCAATTAAAGCTATTTTTATCAAAGATATGGATAGCGCCTATAAAATACTAGAAATTGAACCAAGTGCTACTGATAGTGAAATAAAAAAAGCTTATCGAAAGATGGCAGTTAAATATCATCCAGATAAAGTTGCTCACTTAGGCAAAGAAATACAAAAAACTGCTGAAGAAAAATTTAAAGCTGTTAGTGATGCTTATAGCGAGATTAAAAAGAAGAGGAATATTCAATAAATATTATTTCATAATTTGTTTAAAAAATTTCTTTACATTAGAAAAATGTTTTATATCTAATTTTTCACTACATAATGAAATGAAGCAAATATTATCAATTCTTACTCTTTTTTCAACCCTTTTTGGATGGGGTAATACTGGCCATCGGATTGTTGGAAAAGTTGCTGAAGATAGGTTGTCAAATAAAGCAAAACGTCAAATCAAAAATATTATTGGTCATCATGACTTAGCTTATATAAGCATTTGGGCAGATAGAATAAAATCAAATCCTAATTGGAACCATGCTTATGATTGGCATTGGGCTACTATTCCTGATGGAGAAGTTTATGAAATTGGAAAGCATTCTGGGAAACTAGTAGATAAAATAAATGAATTTTCTAAAAATGCCAACTCTGTTGACATGAGTTTAGAAGAAAAAAAGCAGGCTATTAAGTGGTTGGTGCATCTTGTTGGTGATTTACATCAGCCTTTACATGTTGGTAATGGCAAGGATAGAGGGGGCAACAATATAAAAGTAAAATGGTTTGGTGAGGACACCAACTTGCATGAGGTTTGGGATGAGAAATTAATTGAACATCAGAACTTGAGTTTTACTGAATATGCACATTTTTTAAATTTAGAGTTTGACGAATCAGAGTGCATTAAATGGATAGTTAAAGATTTCGAATTTTATGCGAATGAATCTAAAAAGTATAGAAACGTATGTTATAGTTTTGAAACTAATAACCTAACTTATAATTATATGTTTGTAACAAAACCAATTTTAGATATGAGATTAATGCAAGCGGGAGTTAGGCTAGCTGATTTATTTAATAATATTTTTCATTAAATGAAGTCTTATGCATTCTTTATACTCTTTTTATTTGCTTTCATTCGAAGTGAAGAATATTTTCAACAAGATGTTACATATGATATTGATGTTACTCTGAATGACTCTAATAAAACTCTATCAGCTTTTGAAAAAATAACCTATAAAAATAATAGTAGAGACACCTTAAATTTTATTTGGTTTCATCTTTGGCCAAATGCCTATAAAAATGACTCGACAGCATTAGCAAAACAATTTCTTAGGCTTGGTAGTACACGTTTTCTTTATACAAAAGAAAAGGACCGGGGATATATAGATAGTCTAGATTTTTATGTTGATGGTGTAAAAGCTAATTGGGATTTTCATGTTGAATGGATTGACGTTGCAAAAATTAATCTCCCAAAACCACTTCTCCCTGGATATAAAATAATAATTGAAACTCCATTTTTTGTCAAACTTCCAAAAGTAGTTTCAAGGCTTGGTCATTCTGGAAAACATTTTGAAATAACGCAATGGTATCCCAAACCAGCTGTTTATGACAATGAGGGTTGGCATCCAATGCCATACTTAAATATGGGAGAATTTTACAGCGAATTTGGTACGTTTGACGTAAAAATTACGCTACCAGAAAATTATCGATTAATGGCTACGGGGGATATGATTAATGGTAAAAAAGAGCTTGCCTGGTTAGATTCACTTTCAAGTATTGGTGACTCTTTAAAAAATCTTACAAAAAAAGAATTAGCAAAACACTTTAAAAATAAAGAACCAAAGAGTGATAAAAAAAAGAAAAGTGATGAAAAAGATTCATTAAAAGTTTATCCAAACAAAACTATTCATTTTAGACAATATAATGTTCATGATTTTGCTTGGTTTGCTGATCCGAACTGGATTGTACAAAAAGGTGAACTCTGGCTTGATGATTCCAGTAAACAAATTTCATTATGGAGTATGTATCTACCAAAAAATGCATGGATGTGGCGCAAGTCATTAGATTATATTCATGATTCTGGACTTTGGTATAGTAGGTTTTACGGGGATTATCCTTATAATCATATTTCAGCTGTTGATGGAGATATGTCAGCTGGTGGTGGAATGGAGTATCCTAATATAACTGTAATTTCAAGTTCTCCATCGGAAGATTTACTAGAGTATGTTATTATGCATGAAGTGGGACATAATTGGTTCTATGGGATTTTAGGTACAAACGAAAGGGATCATGCATGGATGGATGAGGGTCTAACAGAATATTCTGGAATTCGATATTGGGAAAAAAAATACGCTAGAAGGAATGCGCAGTTAGTTTTTTCAGATGTTTTACAAAACAAAATTGGGATTGGTAAAAACTTTAATATGCCTCATTTTCAATATTCTAATTATGCTTCCAATGCTCTTAAAGATGGTGCGCAACCTTTAAATATTTCATCTAATAAAAATTATTCATATCGTAATTATGGCCAAAATTATTCAAAAGTCGCTGTGATGATGAGATATCTTCAACATTATATAGGTGAGAGTAAAATAGATATAATTTTAAAAGATTATTTCGAATCTTGGAAATTCAAGCACCCCAAATCGAATGATTTAATTAATTCTTTTAATAATCACCTAGATGAGGATGTAAGTTGGTTTTTCGAAAATTTGATCGATAGTACAACATACATTGATTATATGGCTCATAAAAGAAATGGAAAATTTATTATAAAAAATAATGGAAATTTTAATGTACCTATCGAAGTTGCATTTTATGATAAACGTAATAAGGAAGTTGGCAAAGAGTGGGTGAGGTTTCAAGGAGGTAGCCATACATTAGAAACACCAATTGGATGTAAAAAAATTATTATTGACCCTGATCAATACATGCCAGATGTAAATAGAGCAAATAATTCAACAAAGAGGCCATTAAAACCTCATTTTATTTATGATAAACCTACCTATAATAATACAGATATAAATATTAGTCCTTGGCTACCAACCTATAACTCATATGATGGGAATTTAAATGGTCTATTATTTTCTTATGGTGGGGATGCTGGATTTGGCAAAAAGAGTTTTAATGCATTTGTGCTTTATGGTGATAAGAATAAAAAGATAAATGGAATTATCCGATCAAAAAAAGAATTTTATAATTTAGGGTTTTTGAGCGCAGGTTCATTTGAATCCGTGTTTGATTCTCGTGGAGGTAGAGAAGGTATCAAATTTATTATTAAGGCAAAAGATAATGATAGATCTCAAAAAACTTATAAGCAAAATAATATGAAAATTTCTTTCAATTATCATAGCATAAAATCGACGATAGCATTGAATCCTAATATCTATAATGTCGGAAAATTTGGAACCGTCAAATTGCGTTTAGGAACATTTTGGGAACCATCTTTCTCAAGTTCATATGAGATTTTTTCAAAGATTCATGCTGGTAATAATTTTGCAAAATTTGACATTGGTGCAAGTCTTGAAAAAACTTTTTCAAAAGGGTTGAAAACAAAAATTCAATTAGATGCCGGATCATTTTTACATTCTAATAATATTCCTAAGCAATATCATTACTTTTTAAGTGGTTCTATTAGTCCTGATTTTGATAACTACGTATGGGATCGCAACGCTGGGAATAGGTTGAGTGTTCTTGAGAGGGTCTATAATGGTGGCGGGATTAGAGGAATTAACATTGAAAATCCATTTCTTTCATCAGATGATAATATTTTTACGGTGCGCGTAAGGCAATCATTCCCTAACTTTTTTACTCCAGATGTGTTTTTTGATTTTGCGACTGGAAGAAGCCTTCCTGAAACAAACTATATTTCTGTTGGAATAATTATTGGTCCAATACTAATACCCCTTTATCAAAACTGGGAGATGAAAAATAAAGTTCCAAACAATGTAAATTGGGTTAAAGAAAGAATACGATTGTACTGGTTTTTTTAAATAAACTACTGAAAATATTATTACAATAAATGCTTGTATGTAATTGTAAAATCAAAAATGAAAAAAAATATAGCTATAAAAAAAGCTCAATTATTTAAAGATGAAGATGTCGATGCTTTAATGAATAAAATGAGTATTGGTTTTAGGCTCTTTATTCAATCGCCATTTTTAATACAAAAAAATAAAAAAACGAGAATTTAAAAATGTATTATCAGTATTTAAATTTTTCATAAACAATGTTTTATGTTTATACAGATTCTTTAATAAATTTGATTTATGATAACTGTATTATCTCCCGCTAAAAAACTTTCAACTGATTGTTCTGCCAAAGGCAACGCTTACACAAAGCCTGTATTTTTAGAAGACTCTGATAAGTTAGTTAGTATTTTAAAGGATTATAAACCTGACCAATTGCAAAACTTAATGGGAATCAGTCAAAATCTATCTGAACTTAATTGGGAAAGATTTCAATCATGGACCTCAGATTATGCCCCTAGTATATCCAGAGAAGCTTTTTTTTCATTTAAAGGTGATACATATACCGGCTTAAATGCAGAAAGCTTATCAGAGAAAGATGTTATTTTTGCGCAAGATAATGTTAGAATACTCTCAGGCCTTTATGGAGTGCTAAAACCTTTAGACCTTATGCTTCCTTATAGGTTAGAAATGGGTACTAAACTTCAGAACAGTAGAGGGAAAAATCTTTATGATTTCTGGGGTAGTAGTATTGCAATGAATATTTCAAATGAATTAAATGGCCACAAACAAAAAGTAATTATTAATTGTGCTTCAAATGAATATTATAAATCAATTGCTAATCAATTTTTAGAAGTTGCTGTTATTACACCAGAGTTTAAGGAAATAAAAAATGATACTATTAAAATGATATCTTTCTATGCCAAAAAAGCTAGGGGAATGATGGCGAGATATATCATTGATAATCGAATCGATAGCTCCGAAGAGATATTATCATTTAATTTAGATGGTTATTCATTTGACCCCTCTCTTTCATCCAAAATGAAACCGGTTTTTACTCGTAATCAGTCATGATTATCTAACTATTTTCATTAAAGTTTTATCCAAACTCGTTTTTTCATAATCTTTTTCTCTGTTTTAATTTGTGGGAAATCATTTTCAGAGGATACCTTAACAATTAATCCGATAAGTTTTTCTACTCCTAGCCCTGAAGGCTGGGTCGCACAGTATGAAGTCCAAGTTAATTTTCCTGAAACAGAAAATAATTGGAGAAAAATATTAATGATTCAAACTCTTAAATGTGATTCCATGACGAAAGCAGATAAATATGATTGCGGCGAGTGGGATTACATTTGGGACGCAATGCTTTTTGTTCCGGTTAGTGACACTGTTGAAGTTTTTAAAGTTGGAAGTTTTGTCACGCCATACGGTAAAAGGCTGAAGATGGGAGGAAAAGAGGGTTGGCAATGGGTTTATGACCTGACAGATTATGCGCCACTTCTGCGAGGAGAAAAAGAATTACATATAGGTAATAATCAAGAACTGTTAGATCTTAAATTTCATTTTATTGAAGGTATTCCACCTCGCAATTCTATGTCAGTTAAAAACTTATATCCATTAGGAGCGTATGATGGGCATTACGGATACACGTACAAATATGGTGAAATATCTGAGAATAAAGTTCTAAAGCCAAGAAGAGTAGATCTTGATCCACTAGCATCTGAGTTTAGTATTAAATCAATAATAAGTGGGCATGGACATGAGGGGCCTAACTATTGTTGTGAATGGGTAAGTAAATCACATCATTATATCATTAATGATTCAAAAGAACATACTTGGAATGTTTGGGAAGATTGTGGAAACAACCCAATATACCCCCAAGGAGGTACTTGGCCATTTGATAGAGCAGGTTGGTGCCCTGGTACAAAAGTACATGAAGAAATATTTGAATTGACTCACTTAGTTAATCCTGGGCAGACAATTAAATTTGATTATGAAATAGAAAAAATGGAAGACTTTGATGAAAAAGATGGAATATATAGAATTAGTCACCAGTTATTTTCTTTTGGGCCTCCGAACTTTAAGAGAAATTTAGAAATATTGGATATTATAAATCCTAGTTCACATGATAGGTTTTCCAGAATTAATCCAACATTAGGTGACGCGAAAGTACTGATTAGAAATATTGGAACTGAACAAATAAGAAGAATAAAGTTTTATTATGGCCTTGAATTTGGGAAAAAAACAATACACCACTGGACTGGTGATTTGAAATTTTTGGATAGTGCGACTATTATTTTACCAATAAATGATTGGACCGGTTTAAAAAAAAATCAAAGTTTTTGTGTTCAGGCAGCGACAATAAATGGAAGAAAAGATGAGAATGAGATTGATAATAAAATTATTTCAATTATAAAGATACCTCCAGTATTTCCAACAACTTTTATAATGAAATTAAAAACAAATAATTTTGGAAGGGCTAAGCAAAATTCATATAGCATTCATGATTATCAGAAAAACGTATATTATTCTGAATCTCAATTTTTAGATAATACAGATTATGATGTTTTGATAAAACTCGAAGACGGTCTCTATCAATTTGTTTTTAATGATTTTAATGAGGATGGAATAGACAAATTATGGTGGAGACAAAAAGATTCTGTTGGAATAGCAGGGACTTTGGGGTTTTATGATCTAGGCCAGAATCTCTTGAAAACCTTTCCATCGGATTTTGGGCAAGAGATTCGAATGGATTTTATTGTCGGTCCAATTCCATAGTGACCTAACTATTTAACTGCTATATTCACGACCTAACACAGCCTTATATGCACACCTTTTGTGATATTGATTTTTGGTGTTCCCTAGACTGATTAGCGTATTTTATAAAACAGTCGAAAGAAGATAGTAAATGGAAACCTTTAATGATATAAAATTAAGTAAGCAAATTACAAAATCACTGAGTGAACTTGGTTTCGTAAAACCTACCCCAATTCAGGCAAAAACAATTCCACTATTAATGGACTCCAATAATGATTTAATTGGTTCTGCACAAACTGGAACAGGAAAAACCGCTGCTTTTGGAATTCCTTCGATTCATTTAACAGACTTATCTGATTCAAGAACACAAACTCTTATTCTTTGCCCAACTAGAGAATTGTGCATGCAGGTTACTAGTGACATAAAAACTTATTCTAAATATGTTGACAATCTTGGTGTTGTGCCTATTTATGGCGGCGCAAGCATGGACGTGCAAATTAGAGCTATAAAAAAACGCGCTCAAATTGTTGTAGGAACACCAGGTAGAACAAAAGATTTATTAAAAAGGAAAAAGCTTTTCATCGATAGAGTGGAGCGAGTAATCCTCGATGAAGCAGATGAAATGTTATCCATGGGTTTCAAAGATGATCTAGATTTTATTTTATCAAAAATATCTACTGAGAATCAAAAGCTATTCTTTTCTGCTACAATGCCTAAAAAATTATCATCTATTGTAAAGCAATATATGAATAATCCAGTAACGGTTGCAGTTGACCCAGTCAATACTGCATCTACAAATGTTAAACACATTGTACACATGGTACAGGCTAGAGATAGGTATGAAGTAGTTAAAAGAATTGCTGATATTAATCCAACCATCTATGGCATCGTATTTTGTAGAACACGAAGAGAAACAAAAGATATCGCAAGTAAGTTAGTATATGATGGCTATAATGCTGATGCATTGCATGGTGATCTGTCTCAATCTCAGCGTGATGATGTAATGAGAAAATTTAGAAAAGGGCAATTGCAGCTATTGGTTGCAACCGATGTCGCTTCTAGGGGCTTAGATGTAAACGACTTATCTCACATAATAAATTTCAACCTACCAGATGACCCTGAGGTCTACACCCATAGAAGCGGTAGAACAGGAAGAGCTGGAAGAAAAGGCATCTCTATTGCGATCGTTCATTCCAGAGAAAATCGCAAGGTTAGAGATATTGAAAAATTGTCAGGTGTCCGTTTTGAAAAAAAATTAGTCCCTACCGGAGAAGATATTTGCAAAAAACAATTATTTTCTTTAATTGAAAAGATTAAAAGCGTGCAAGTCGATAATGAAAAGATAGAACCATTCCTTGATACAATAAATGAAAAGCTAGAAGGCTTATCTAGAGAACAATTAATTAAACAATTTGTATCGGCGGAATTTAACCGTTTTGTTTCCTATTACAAAAATGCCAGAGATATAAATATTAACTCAAAAGATTCTAGGGATGGTGGTGGAAGAAAAAATCGTAGCAATAGGGATAGACCTAGAAACAATAGAGATAAATCTAGAAATAATAAAGATAGGTCTCGTAGAGTCAAGTTTAGTCGATTTCATATTAATGTTGGTTCAAAAAACAATGCTAACCCCGTTAAATTGATAGGTTTAATCAACGATAATCTAAAATCAAAAAATATGGAAATAGGAAAAATTGAAATAATGAAAGGCTTTTCCTTTTTTGAAATTGATGAAAAATTTTCTAAATCACTAGCTGGGGCACTAAATGGAAAAAACTTCAATGGGACAATTGTTAAAATTGAAGGTTCTAGACCAGCGCCAGAAAATAGAAAAGATAGAACGAGGAAAGATAGTTTTAAGAAAAACAAATCTAGTAATCGACCTAAAAATCGATTAAAACGTTCTATGGACAATAGAAAGTTTCGTAAAAAGAAAAATTGAACTAGTGGTTTAATTTTTGAAAATTTATAAGCAGAAATATGTTTATTAATTCTCATTTAGCAACAGGTTACTTATTACATAGATTAAAATTTTTTGAGAAAAAGTGGTTAGCCTTATGGCTAATTGCTGCAGTAATTCCTGATATTGATGGACTATGGTCTAAGTCCGTAGTTGAGCATCATAGTATACTTCACACACCTTCTATTTGGATTGTCATTTGTGGTTTTGGCTGGTTTGTGGGTTTATTGAGAAAAGATGAAAATATAAAAACATTCTTTATTATCATTTTTATAGGATCAAGCGTCCATCTTTTTACAGATTATATTACAGCTAGAACTGTTGGGATTAAATGGTTGTATCCCCTGAATAATACAGACTATTATTTATTTCCAATAAAGCCAGAAAACGGTAATATTCCAATTTGGGAGATGATTGTAGATCCTTACATAACATTTTATGTTGAAAACAAGATTCTAACGGGCATAGAACTTTTATTTAACTTTTTAGCAATAATACTTTATTTATTTTACGCTAATAAATCAAATTAGCATGTATCGATTAGATAGATAAATAAATAATATATGATGATTTTCCTAAAACATAGCCTATGTCTTGCTTTTATCTTTTTTGCTGGATGTGATAACAGTCGACATATTCAATATTATAGAACTCCTAAAAAAGACTTTGGTATAAATCAATCCCGATCAAGTGAAGAGAACCAACAACAAGTAATAAGTAACTTAACCTGGGATTTACCAAGGGGTTGGATTCCATCAAAAGGGCATTCTATGAGACTAGCTAGCTTTGATGTCCCATTTTCAACAGGTGTCGGCGATCTTTCTGTTGTTTCTTTAAGCGGCATTAGTGGAGGCCTATTAGCAAATGTAAATAGGTGGAGAGGCCAAATAAATCTAGATCCAATATCTGAAAATCAAATCCTTGAAGTTTCTGAGACTGGAGAAAGTAAAATGGGCGCTTTTAGGATATTCAAAATGGTAAATAAATTAAATAAAGAAAAAGCGATAATTGCAGCCGTTCTTCCTACTGGTAATAAAACATTCTTTATTAAACTTACAGTTAGTCAACAAGGGCTCCGGGAACTAGAATCTGTCTTTGAAAAATTTTGCTCTTCAATAGGGAGTTGATACTAGTGGGAAATAAAATAATCAAATTATTAAGTAGTCCAAAATTATTTGTTTACAGCTTAGTCTGGCTAATGATTTTAGTCGTTGTGGGTACTGTGTCTCAGAGAGATATTGGTTTATACGCATCTCAACTGAAATTCTTTTCATCATATTTCTTTT
>CAJQGZ010000049.1 GCA_905478065.1 uncultured bacterium
CTTTGATAATTGGTCTATTAGCAGGCTAGCAGGTTTAGGATATAATGGCATTTAGAGGCCTGGTAAATTGAGACCTGAAAGCATGCCTCCAGTGACTGAGCTCATTTTTTCTTTCGCTGCTGCTTGAGCTTTAGATATACCTTTATTGACAGCCGAAATAATCAAATCTTCAACTACTTCTTTATCTTCTTTTAAGCATTCCTTATCGATATGCAATTCTAAAACTTCTAACTGCCCATTGATTTTCACTTTGGCCATTCCACCCCCAGATTCAGAATCTACGATAATATCTGAGAGTTCTGACTGAACTCCTTCCATTTTCTTTTGCATATCCTGAGCCTGTTTTAACATTTTTGACATATTTCCTTTAAACATAATTATTCTCCTAGGTTAAAATTTCTCCGTCGAAGAGGTCAACAACTTTATCTCTTACTTTCTCATCCTGTTCTGAGTCTGTTGCATTCGTAAGAACTTGATCTACTGGACTCTTAATATTTTTTTTACTACCTTTTAAAACTTTAAAACCAGTGCCAATACCATACTCTTCAGATAGTATTTCATTAATAATATCTCGGTTTTTTTCTATCATGCTAACATGGAAGTCTAGAGTACTATTAATTTCGAAAACAACATCTGAACCAGATACTTCTACTGGTTTACTTTTATCTAAAATTGAAGCTATCGAAGGCTTTTTAATATGCACACTATCAATGAATATTTTCCATTTTTCATTGATAGCTTTTAAATCGATTTTTTTTGATGTTTTTGTAACGGGATTACTTTCATTATCGAAATAGTTTTCTTTAGGTTCAATGTTTTCTATTTTAGTTTCACTATTTTCTTCAGCTATTGAATCTGATAAAACTTTTTGATCTATAATATCGATTTTTTCAACCTGCTCTTTTTTATCTGAAGAAACTTCAATTTCCACTTCGCTTATATCTTCTCTTTTATTCTTATCATTAGATTTTTCATCAACTTTGACATTCCCTGGAAGATTAGTATCATTATTTTTAATGACTAATCCTTGAACTTTTGCAATTTCCTGTTTATTTATGTTGTTAGAGAGACTATCATCATCAACCTCATTCGATGGCAAAACAAGTAAGCTCTCAAGCGAAACAGACTTATCCATTTCTAATAATTTGAGTGATGTAAATTCAAGCAATAAGTATGGATCGTCTGAACGCCTAATATGACTAGATACATCCATTAATACTTGGGTACATCTTAATAAATCTCGGTTATCCCAATTTGATGAATGCAAAATATATTTTTTCTTATTTTCTTGGTTCATATCAAGCAAGTCTTTTCCTTTATCTATTTGAGCATAAAGTAAGCTTTTTATATGATTAGATATACCATTAACGACTTCTTCGGCCGGGACACCAAAGCTTAAAAATTTACTTAAAGATGAAAGCAGTTCTCCTCCATTTTTACTTAAAAGTGCATTGGTATAATCAAAATATAAATCAGTTGGTATAACACCAAGTGCAATGACTGTTTTATCATGATTAATTTCTGAACCGCAAAAGCTAATAACTTGATCTAAAATACTCAGGGCATCCCTCATACTTCCATCTGCTTTTCTTGCAATTATTTGAAGACTATCTAGATCATAAGAAACTGACTCTTTATCAAGAATAAAATTAATTCTTGATATTATAGTATCAGTTGAAATTCGATTAAAATCGAATCTTTGGCATCTAGAAATTATCGTAGCTGGAACTTTATGGATATCAGTAGTACAGAAAATAAATTTACCGTGAGATGGAGGCTCTTCTAGTGTCCTTAATAAAGCATTAAAAGCAGGGTTAGTTAACATATGCACTTCATCAATAATTATTACTTTATAATTTCCAACCATCGGTGCAAACTTAATTTGTTCCCTTAGGTTTCTAATTTCTTCAATTCCTCGATTAGAAGCGCCATCAATTTCTAAAACATCAAGTGCGCGACCTTCTGCAATCTCTAAAGATAAATTTGAACTCGGATCAAAATCATATTTTGCCCCACCCTCAGCATTGAGGGCCCTAGATAAAATTCTTGCGGTTGTAGTTTTGCCTACACCTCTAGGACCAGTAAACATATATCCCTGAGCAACTCGATCTAATTTAAACGCGTTAATCAATGTTTTTGTGACATGATCTTGGCCAACAATATCGTCAAACGTTTGTGGGCGCCATTTTAGTGATAATACTTTGTAAGACATTTTAATTAGGCCATGCGGTTATATTTGGAAATCTCATAAATGAATATCTATTACCTTATCAGTTCAAATCTAATTAACTGCAAGCACACAAAAAAGAAAGCTTACCGCTGCTCCTTTCCAGGCCTGACGGAGTTCACTAATTTAATGTTGCAACAGGACTAAACTATCAACACTGCATAGTACTAGACAATCAATCGATAAAATCCTAGCATAAGTATCGATCTTGCTATAGCGGATTGCAAGTAACAGGGCACCGCTAACTCCCCATCTAGCACGGCCTAAAATTAATTTTCAAATCACTTTTTATGTTAACTATAAATAGACATAAACTATTTATAATGACAAAATTAAACACAAAATGTTATATATCTCATATTAATTATGACAATCATATTTGTTTGTAAATGACAGCGTTTGAAACTTTAATAAATTACCACTATCTTAATTTCCTCGATTTCAAACCAATCCCAAAAATTAGACCTGTCTAACTTTATAACACCGTCTTTAAAACTAAATCTCAATCGCTTTCTGTATAAAGATTCTGTGAACCAAAGAGAGTTTTCTCTTCTATAATAAATGGCAATGAAAGGAGGACTATCAGAAGAAAGATTAGGAATTTCTAAGGTACATATAGCTTCATTAAACTCACCTTCAGATGTAACAAAGTCTAACTTAGAGTAACTAAATACTTTTTTAGTAAGTGGTGAAAATGAGCGAGATTTCTCTGGTTGTTCTTGACCGATCAAAAAAGACCAGAAAGTTACTGATAATAATATAAATTGAAGGCGAATGAGCACCCTCAAATTTGGCACTACTTTTTGCCGCGCCCAAACAAACCTTTTTTCTTTGGGGCTTCTTCTTTAGGAGCTTCCTTTGAATTTTCTTCTTTTCTATCAGCAATACCTTCAAGCCTTTTTTCCCAATCACTAGCATCTTCAGACGCCCCAGGTCCATCGGGAACGTCATTATCGACTTGACCAGACCCTTGCTCAGGATTCTCCCAAATTTCTTTTAACTTTTCATGGCGCTTAACAGAATTATCACGCAAGTGCTCAAGCATCTCGCTTACTTCTTCATCAAAATCAGCTATTGTTTGCTCCATTCGCCTGATTAGTTCTTCTTGCAATGGACCACCATATCCTTCACCAACTTTTTCCATCAGGTTGCCAAATTGCTCGATTAAATATTGTTTTTGAGGGTCCACTTTCGGTTTGTCCTCAATATTATCATTATTTGTTCCAGCCATAAAGACTCCAGTTATTACTTATAATTTTGTTCATACTCATCCTGAGATAAGATAAACGTTTCTGATGGTGTTAAAACAGTCGCTAATGCTTCATAAAGCTCACTACTGAAAATTAATCCCACCACTATACCATAGAATTTATAATACCATGACTCATCTAACCTAGGACTTCGTTGACTATTGTAAAGTGTAGCCACATTCAATCCAAAAGTTCCACTCAATCCGTAAATATACGGCTTTAAACCTAAAAATTCATTACTGTAAAGTCTATATGAAATACGTTCAATATCATTCAAATCTATTTTTTCTATTGCTGTAGCAGTCTGCACAGCAACTAAATTATCCTCAAAACCAATTAATGTTCCATTTAGCCGGTCACTATTGGTATGTATTATTTTGACATATTGGGGTTTTTTAATATCGTTTAAAATATCTGATGCCCTTAAAAAATCCATTCCAGCATACATTATCTCGCGAGCTTCTTTTGTGAATTCAGGTTGTCTATTTATGTTGTTTTGAAACCTAGTAAACTGCTTTAAAGACATGTTTTTTTCGTAAGTCTTCTTTTTACCTTTTCTGTTAACGACAATTCTTACCTTGTAATCATTGCTGCTTTTTAAGTAAACCTGAGCACTCAAAAAATTTCGTACTTTTGGGAAAATACGGTAAAACCTGTTTTCGTGAATGTCAATTAGGGTTCCAACCCTTGAGCTTAAAATAGCTATTTCACCTTGAGACTTTAATGGACTCAATAAAACGATAAGCAGTAGACATATTTTGGCCATTTATGAATTAAAAACTAAATGCTGTCTCTACT
This sequence comes from uncultured bacterium, assembly GCA_905478065.1. Lineage (GTDB taxonomy): Bacteria > Fidelibacterota > Marinisomatia > Marinisomatales > UBA1611 > TMED80. The sequence continues at coordinate 4,276 of CAJQGZ010000049.1, forward strand.
TTCGTTTGTCTAACAGGTTCTAATTCCCCTGAACCATTATCTCGATAGAATTCACTATACTCCCAAATAAGACTAACACCTTTACTCATTTCGTAACCGACTTTATAACCCATGACAGTATTCGCAGAAGGATTTTTAAAATCAAAAGGGTCTTTATCGTTATTTCTTCTATAAAAAGCTGTTGCGACACTTAATTTGGGAATGTTGTCGGTATTTAATGTTAGAACTGAGTTAAAACTATTGAATTCTAGAGTATCAGCTTTCATACTTGCATATGATGCATTAAAATTCAATAAATTGAGAATACTCATATTCGCAGATCCGTAAACACCACTTGATGACGCTTTATTATCATAATCTTCAAAAATAGACATATCTTTTGTTTTAATAGTCGTACTAGTACCTTCCGAAACACTTAAAACCCTATTTAAATCATATGCTTGATCAAAAAATTGAGGGACATAAGATCCCTGCACAGAACGATATTCAAGTGAAAGATCGAGCAACCCAAAAAGTTTTGATCTTATTCCTGGAAACGTAATCCCTGAGCCAGATCTTTCAGGTCGATAAAAAAGTGTATCAGAAGACTCACCTATCGTAGATACCTCAGGAAACATAAGAGAATTAAATTCGGTATAAACTGTCAATGATAACATTTTACTTGTTAATACAGGATAAGAAACATCAAACGACCAAGCAGATACAGATGCTTTATTATCATTTATGCTAAATGGCCTAGCTTTAATCATTACACTGTCGTCGATAGTATCAACAATATTATCACCGTCTGCGTCAATATCTATCAAAGAGTCTGGTACAGATAATCCATGCCCTGGATCAGCCCAACCATCACCATCTGTATCATTCCAAAGAGTACTATCTGTTGGGAAATCATCAAACACATCAGGGAATGAATCGCCATCTTTATCTTTCATCGCAGAAAACATATTTGCATCTGAAATGTAATTGAGGCCAATAGTAATTGGTAAATTATCAGATATTTTATACTGAGCCCTCAAACCAAATATCGTTCCTCCGCGAGAAAAATCTTTTATGTTTGATAGGAACACTTCTCCTCCAATAGATCCGAGATTAAAACCCGTATTTATCCCAACTCTTCTAACAGTTGGAAACTCCATCATGTTTGAATATCCTTTCATCAATCCACCTTGACCTAATGTCATATTTTCAATCGAACCATATTTTGCCCATATAGGAGAAGACTTTTCACCATATCGTATATATAAAATTTTATCATAAATCAAATCTGGATTATCATCAAAGTCCCACTCATCCTGTCTAATATTTCCTTCATCATCCATATAAACAACTAGATCTAAACCTATTCCAATACCCGCGAAATTGATTTCTGGTCTTAATGCTAACTGATTGTAAAGAGTACCATCTATTGTAGCAGAGCCAATCCCGAGTCCCATTCCAAATGGTTTTTTAGGCGCGCTAGGTGCATCATCTGTTTTTTGTGAATCATTAGAATCAACTTCATTATTAATGGTACTATCATTTATTTGATCGGTTTTATTTTTGATTTCTGAATCATTTGTTTCTACTTCTCTTTGTTGATTATCGTTTTCTATTTTTTTTGATTCATCACGCTCTGAAGGTTTTTTCCTTTCTTCAACTTCTAACTCTAATTCTGGATCCTGAGGATATTCATTCGGACTTGCTGGAGCCTGCATCAAACTTCCAGTGGAACCACTTAGTGCTTTCTGACCTGGACCGACACTAACTGTTTGACCACTGACAGAGTTAAACACATCAAAAAGCCCTTCCTTACCTATAAATTGATCAACACCTGAAGGATTAATCATAGCTGCAAACTCAGTGCCTTTTACACTAGCGACACTAACTGGTGAAACGACTCGAAATGTTTTGGTTCTGTTTTCTTTTTCGATTTTGTTTAAAATTGTTCCAAATTCAATATTTACCGATCTTGTATTTTTTGTATCCATAATTTCAAACTGTGAATTAGGTTTGACCTTTACAACTGACCTGTCATCAATAAAAATTAATGCTGCAAAACCATAATCGCCTACTTTGATGGCATCACCGTTATTAATACTTGCTCCTACTTGCGCAACTTCAGAGTATGTTTGCATACCCATTCGTTTTAAATAAACAACGCCTTCAGATTTAATCAATCTCGCAACCGACTCGCCAAAAGAAATATTTATAAAATAAAGAGAGACTAGAATTACTTTGTAAAAAGTCCGATTATGTTTCCGCATTTTTTTCCTCAAATAGTTTAATTTAAAATTAGTTATCTATTTATTTTTGTACAAGAGGTTATGGTCCTGAACCAGTTTTACAGTAATAGGTTATATTATTTCCAGTTTTTAAGCTTGCTTGTCTGTCCAATTCCCGGATTAAAGCTATTTGTGGGGTCCAAGTCTTTATAAAAATCAGAAAGAGCAGGCTTAGCGAAATATTCGTGGCCGACATTGTGCTCTGCCGGATACTCGGCACCCCTGGCCTCATATATTTTTAATAATTTTTGTCTCAGCTTTTCAGCATCAACACCTTTTTTAACAATATAATTTTGATGCAAAACGTGACAGAATAGATGACCATAATATAATTTCATTTCTAATAAATCATCAATTTCAGGGGGTAATTTTTCAAACCAATCTTTATCATTTCGAGGTAAAGCAATATCCATGGATATAGTTCCTCCAGTTTTTTTCTCATTGAGTGCATAATAACGACCAAATGCGCTTGCGGCTACAAAACGATGCAAAAGCGCTTTTTCAGCTTCATCATTAGTACATATAAAAAAATCACCCTCATTACTTGCGAAGAAGTTATTAAAATATTCATTAGCTTCATTAATACCCTCATCCGACATTTCAATAACCCAGTGATGCTCGAAACGTTTACGGAAATTTTCCATTCTAAGCGGAAGGTGATTAGGCCAAAAATTGCTTAAAATTTGCATTATTCTATCAGATAAATTATTGGGTAGAAATTTAAAGTTTTTAGCAATGAGGTCTACTCTTCTCTTTAATTCAAATAATTTCGGTATGAAACTAGGACCCATTTTATTTATGGCTATAAATGTATCTTTACTATATTTTTTTGCGGCATCATAGCAATCTCTATGCAAATACTCTCCAGAAGTAGGCAGATTTTTAAAATTAGATAATATTTCTTTACGAATTTTACCGAGGATGTAATGATCATTTGTTCCTAGATAAAATACTTGGTTACTCTTTGAGATAGGATACGTATCTAAACGTACAGCAAAAACACTGATTTTTCCCGCACAACCAGAAGCGCCATACAAACGCCTACTGTCTGCATTATGCCGTCCAGGTGTACTCGCATTAACATCTCTTATCCTTTCTTGATATTTATTATCAGATGCAAGTTTTGTTGAGTATTGAATATCGTTTTGTCCATAATTACTATCTTGCAAATTTGTTAATATTTCTTTTGGAGTATTACCAAGATGAACATCTAATTCATTAACTAATATTAGTTTACCCTTTGAATCTATCTTTGCATAAAGTGAAAGCTCTGTGTAAGCTGGTCCTCTCTTGACCAAAGCACCACCTGAATTATTGCATACGCCGCCGACAATTGAAGCACCAATACATGATGAGCCAATTACAGAATGAGGCTCTCTACCGTATGATTTTAGTTTGTCCTCAAGATTAAATAATGTACTGCCAGAGAATCCAATAATTTGCTTACCTTTGTCAATAATCTGGATATCGCTTAAGCGCATGGTATTTATAATTAATATAGGTCGGTCATAGTCGTAACCGTAGGGAGTAGATCCTCCTGTCAAACCCGTGTTTGCTGCTTGCATAATAACAATTATGTCCATGTCTACACAAAGCTGCAAGACTTGCCAAAGTTCAAATAATGTACCTGGTTTTGCTACTGCAATTGCATCACCTTCTCCATATCTCCAGCCTTTTAAAAAAGGTTGTTTATTCCAATCGGCAGTAAGAGCATTAGATTCGCCAATAATAGAATTTAGATTTTTAATAAATTTGTTATTATCCACTTTTTAATATATCAAATTCAATTTATGATCACTAATTAATAGCTACAAATCACTATCTATTTTTAAAAACATCCATACTATTAGTGCTAATATATATATAATATGTTTGAAATATAGGCGTATTCATAACATTGTAGGTTTATTTAGTATTGTGTAATTTGAGAATAATTTGAAGATAGATAAGCTATATTATTTTTACAAAACAGCAAAAAATAAATATTAAATGAATTCTAGCAAAATATATAAAGAATTATTGTTTTTAATAATTATCACTACATTTGCATTTTCTATTGATAAGGTCTCAATAAAAGGAATTGTCAAAGGATCAAATGGAAAATTGATTAAGAAGGCTGAAATTAAGCTTTTGAATGCAAAAAAAGAAAAAGTCACAGTTGTGGAGACAGATAAGAAGGGAAAATTTGTTCTAGAAAATCTTGATGCAAAAAATTATTATCTCAATGTAATTAAAAAGAAAGAGTCTGGAGAAGTAATAATTCGTGCTTGGCCTTCAGGAAATTTAGATATTGAGGACTTAGAAATAAAGTTATCCGAAAAAGGCACTAGAATAAAGACTTCTTTTGGTCCAGAACCAACTATAAATAAAGAAGCTGCCACATTAATAAAAAATGATACTAAACAAAAAACAGAACAAAAACCTAAAAAAAGAAAAAAAATGCCAAAAAAGGCAGAAAAAGTATTTGTTAGTGGTAAAGTATTAAATAAAAAAGGTAAACCTGTTAAAAAAGCTGTTATAATTCTTATTGATGAAAATTATAACGCCGTTTCTGAAATAGAGACCAATAAAGAAGGTCTTTTTAAAATTGAAAATCTAAAACCAGCTAATTATACTCTCACAATTTCAAAGAAAAAGATGTTAGTAAAATTCAAATTAAAATCATGGCCAAAGAATAATCAAAACATTGCAGACATTGATGTCACAATGACCAAAGAGAAACAAGAGGTAAGCACTTTAACATTTGGACCAGAACCACCTATAGCAAATGCTGGTAAAGATCAAGAGAGTGCCTATGAAAAAACAATATTTATTGATGGAAGTCAGAGTTATAATCCAAATAATATTATTCAAAGTTATGAATGGACTACCTTATCAGATAATTTCAAAATTGAAGATCCTTTTAATCCGATTTTTAATTTTTTAGGTCCAGCTATTGATGAGAATTATGAATTTTTACTAACTGTTAAAGGTCCTGGAAACATCATTGATGACGATACTGTAAAAGTGAGCGTATATAATAAAAATTTTTTCCCAATTGCTATTGCAGGTGATGACCAAACAATTGACATCGGAGACCCTATCATTTTAGATGGTTCAAAAAGTAATGATATTGATGGGGAAATTTTAAAATATACGTGGCGCCAGCTTTCAGGAACTCAAGCTACTTCAAAAATTTGGAGTCAAGCTGTTGTTAATGTAAAGGCGGCTGGAGCAACAATTGATACATTGGTTTTTGAATTAAAAGTAGATGACAAGTATAATTCTGGACAAGATACTTTAAATGTTTACATTCTAGACATACCCGAGCCATTGATAATATTAACTAGTCGTTCAAGTGCTATAGAAAGCGTTGGAAAGGCAAAAATTTCTCTTGGCGTCTCAGCCAGATCAGGAAAAAACACATCAATATACGCTGTATCACATGATAGTACGGCTTCAGGAAATGGAAAAGACTATACAAACATTAAAGAAATCATTTCCGTACCAGCAACAAAATCACGCATAACATTTCCATTAAATATAAATAATGATAATATAGATGAATATGATGAAACATTAATAATCGACCTTATAGATTCGACTGTTACTAATGCTAACACCGGGGCATCAAGAAGACATATCTTAACAATTTTAGACGATGACCCTCCTCCTTTTGTGGAGTTTTTATCTACTAATACAACAATTTCGGAATCAATTGAAAAACACTATTTGATTTTAGCTCTTTCAAACCAAAGTGGGAAACAAGTATCAGTTAATTATCAAGTTGAGTCTAATAGCAGCGCGATAAATGATCAGGATTTCAGACTAATAAATGGTACTATTTTTTTCCCTATAGGGATTACACGAGACACTTTAGATATTTCTATAATTAATGATACAATTGATGAACCATTGCAGGATATTATTATTTCTCTTTTAGACCCTGTTAACAGTACTCTCGGCGCTAAAGCTTCACATAGAGTTGTGATAAATGATGATGATCCAGCGCCTTATATCTACACAGTCAATGAAAGAGGCAGCGGTTTAGAGTCCGACAGCTCAAAATTCATCCGATATGCATTGTCTACTCATTCAGAAAAAGAAGTGTCAGTAAAATATAGAGTAAGTTCCTACGGTACCACTTCAAAAAGAAATAAAGATTATATTCTAGAAAATGGAAAAATGATTATTCCTCCTGGAACGCCTGGAACCGGTACCATAAATTTCAAAGTCATTGATGATAAATTGGATGAATTCGATGAATTATTAATTGTAAATCTAATAGGGGAACCAGAAAATGCAAGCTTAGGGAATTCGACTAGGTATACATATACCATCATTGATAATGATGACCGCCCAACAATTGAATTTAGTGGTGATGACCATGGAAATGATTTTATCTCATCAACAAAAATAAAAATGGGTAGTTCTTCATCTGGTATTATTGAGCTTGGCGGAGATGTAGATATTTTCAGATTTGACCTTAAATATCCAATAACTGTACTTACAAAATCTTTAGGTGAAACTGATATATATGCCGAAATATTTGATAATGCTGGACAGCTAATATCTTCAGATGATAATAGTAGAGATAGTAATAATTTCATGATGAAGCTTCCACTACTACCTGGACCTCATTTTTTAAGAATAAAACATTATTCAGTTGATGGGACAGGTGATTATGTAGTTACCTTAGAATCGTCCGAAATGTATGATAAGCAAGCTGATGATTTAATTTTAAATAAAACTAAATCATACTTTAATAAAGGACATATAATTTACATTGCCCATGAAAATAAACACCAGTCATATGAACTAGAAAGAATTCAAATAAATTCATATGAGTTTAACCTAGACTCAAAGAGATTTATAAAAATTCTCCTAAATGATTCTATAAATATTAACCCTTCAAAATGTTATGTTCCTAGTTATGGCCAATATGAAAACCTTGGAATTATACAAAAAAACTATATTTCAAACCCTCTAGAAACTGAGAATCTCCCGAGGTATTTGCCACAAGAAAAGCTAGATAATTCTTTAGTATTTGGAACTGTGAGAGATTACAAAACACGTAAACCGATTTTAGGTGCAGAAGTAAGAATCTATGGTTCGCAGACACCTAGGAATGGTGGAAGTCAAACTAGATTAATAAATCTAATCGATGGTGAAACTTGGGATGATGGCAATAGGCTACCCACAAAAAGGTCACTTTATAAATCACCAACAATAAATAAATATCCAGAAGAAAAAGGGAGAAGGATTACAGGCATAAAAGGAAAATTTGCGATAGCTGTTAAAGATACTGGCTTTTTAATGATTAAAGTAAATGCACCTACAAATAATTACAGGGTACAAGAGAAAAAAATTAAAATTCGTAATAGGAAAGGTGATTTTTATGGAACTGATATATGGTTAATACCAAAATAAATTATTTTTTAATTATTACATTTATATTTTTTTCATTTATTAAAGGACAAAAAATGACTGAAACAGGATTAGCTACATTAGGGGGCGGTTGTTTTTGGTGTGTTGAAGCAGTATACCAAAGAATCGATGGCGTAATATCTGTAACACCAGGATATGCTGGAGGTAAATCTAAAAGTACTACCTACAAAGAAATTTGCACCGGAAAAACTGGACATGCAGAAGTTGCTAAAATAGAATATGATAAAAAAATCATTTCATACAAACAAATATTAAATATCTTCTGGCAAGCTCATGACCCAACGACTCTTAATAGACAAGGTAATGATACAGGCACCCAATACAGATCCGTAATCTATTATCATAATGAGGAGCAGAAGAAGTTGGCTAACGAGTCAAAAATAGAAGCTGATAAATCAGGATATTGGAAAGATAAAATTGTCACAGAAATAGCAGAAATTTATAATTACTCCGATGCCGAAGATTATCATAATGACTATTATGAAAACAACCCTAATCAGCCTTACTGTGTTTTTGTAATAAAACCAAAACTAGATAAACTTGTAGAAAAGGGAGTAATTAAGACTCAATAGTTTCTAGTATAATTCTGCATAAAAAAATAGGATAACCATAAGGCTCGTTTTTAATAATATTGGTCTATAATTAAATATCCTGAAATATTCGATAAAAAATTAATCAAGAATATCTATTTTCGAATTCTTGCATTGTTTCAATAAGGACTTCTACACCTTTTTGGGGCATAGCATTGTAAATTGAAGCTCTAAACCCACCTACAGATCGATGACCTTTTAAAGTTGTTAACCCTCTTGCAAGGCAAAAGTCTAAAAATACTTTATCGTCAATTTTATTATTATCAAATATAAATGAAACATTCATTAAAGACCGGTCTTCTTCATTGATAGGGCTTTTAAATAAAGTATTTCTATTAATCTCTTCGTAAAGCAGACCTGCTTTCAGTTCATTAATATTAGCCATTGAATCCAAACCGCCTAGTTGCTTTAGCCATTTTAACGTTTCATTCACAACGCAAACTGAAAACACAGGTGGTGTATTAAACATAGAGTCCTTAGACGCATGTGTGCTGTAACTCATCATGGTGGGTATATCTCTATATTTTAGTTTTAAAAGGTCCGATCTTATTATAACTAAGGTCACACCAGCCGGCCCGATATTTTTTTGAGCTCCTGCATAAATTAAACCAAATTTCGATATGTCTATTGTCTTTGATAATATATCAGAACTCATGTCAGCTACTAATAATGTATTATCATTATTTATTTCCGGGAAATTTTTGTATTGTGTACCGTAGATAGTATTATTACTTGTAATGTGCAAATAAGAAGAACTTGAAGAAATTTGCACATCTTTAGGTATAAAAGAGTAAGTAGCCTCTTTACTACTACCTATTACATTGGCTTTACCAAATTTTTCGCATTCTATAATCGCTTTTGCAGACCAAGAACCAGTGTCAATATAATCTGCTGAGCCTGCTAGAGGTAAAAGATTCATAGGAACCATCGAGAATTGTAATGATGCACCACCTTGCAGCCAAAGAACACTATAATTTTTAGGAATATTTAAGAGCTCAATAATGTTATTTGTAGTTTCTTCAAATAAATCTACAACCGGAACGGAGCGATGGCTCATTTCTAATAGGCTCATTCCTGATTGTTTAAAGTTTTTTATCGATTCTATTGAAGAGCTTATAGCTTGTTCAGGTAAGCAGGCTGGTCCTGCACTAAAATTATATATTTTCTTCAAATTTCTAATAAATTGATAATATTATATCTAAAATTTGATAAAATCAGCACATTAGGTCAATAGCTACTACGCTCTATGTGCAAATAATGTTATCGACAATAATATTATTTTAAACTGATTAGAGCGTGGTAATATTAACTAAAATCTAATTCTGCCTAGTTACTTTGTAAGGAATCGACCAGGTAACGTTGTTATAATCACTACTTTCTACAAATATGGTAGCTAAATCAATAGTATTAAAAAAAGATCTAAATGTTCGTGAATCTCTACCAAATCCAGGTCCATGCAAACGCCAAATAGCAGTATGGATATTATCATTTTCCACGCTATCAGATGCTACCCCTCTATCATTTAATTTACGTCTTCCTCGCTGGGAAGAGTTTCTACCAAAACGATGCATAACCCACTCACCTACACCCAAAGAATCAAGAGCATGTTCAGGACCAAAATTTTCAACATCGACTTTTATCATTATTTGTTGAAACGCATTAAATGTAGGCAAGTTTTCTCTATCTAAATACAAATCGCCAGAATCATCTGAATTCATTGAAAACAGTAATTCTCTTTGATTATATGAACTCTCGCCATCATCATTTATTAAAGTTTCTATTGAAAAAATATTCAAAGAAGAAATAGATACTTTATTCCCCGAGCTACCAGTGATTGGAGTAATAGCCGCTATTTTCCACCTATAACCATTAGGATTGCTATTATCAGACAATTTAAAGAATTTTACTTTTCTAGTCATTAAAGACTCAAAGTTTTTTGAGAAACTCATAGAATCAATAATTTCTAAATTGGAAGTATCTTTTACCAAAACTCTAAAAATCCCATTTAAATTGTAACTAATCAATCCAATTGCAGTATCACCGTCAACATTAAACTCTACTGATCTTTCTCTACTAATTATTTGCCTACCAAACCGTATCCGATAACCCTCACCATACTTTAATGTATCTTCAGTAATTCTTGCCATGCCAATAGATTCAAGACCATTATCAAACTCTATATCAACTACACCTTGATCATCATAACCGTCAATTCCTACTGCTGTGTCCTCATCTAAGAGTCTCATTAATTCGCTCTTATCATTTTCAGAATCATTTTTCAGATTTACGCAACCGTTAAAAATAACGGCAACAAATAGCAGAACATTTAATAGTTTAATAATTTTTTCTTTCTTCATTATTTCCAAAATCCTCTTTTATTATTTTTTCTTTCATTACCAAATTTTCTTTTACCACCTCGAGAGCGTTTTTTATTTATACCGCCTTTTAGCTCGCGCAACATTTTATGTTTAAAAATTCCAAGTTTAGCCTGTTGCTTGGGATTAAGTATATCTCCAGATTTTATTAAAAAGTCTTCTTCCTTATCAGCCATTTTTTTCCTAAAAGAAGAAGATTCTTTAATCATTTTTACAACTTCAGATTGCATCAGTTTTTTATTTTGAGAAATGCTTAGTTTAATTGACTTTGCCAATAAACGGTCTTTTTTTCTTAAAGTCTCTATCTCTTTTCGATGCTTTCGAAATCTAGGAAAAAACTTTTCTGCTTGCTCGACCTCTAAGTCAAGCTCGCTAGTCAACTTCCATATCATCATAGACTCCATCTCTTTTCTATTATCTAGATTAAAGGCAGAGTCAAGTTCAGTCTCAGCAACCTCTGCCCGTTGCGAGTAGGTGTCTTTTGCTAGACCAAATACTAAAATTAAAAATACTATTTTCATAAAGCCATTTACCCTTCTACATCTTCAATTAAAAAACTATTGTAATAAATCAATTCACTAATGCCAATATCAACTGTTTCTTCAATAAGAAACAGTCCGAAATCAATTTCATCTACCTCAACAAGAATATCGTTAATATTAAAAATCTCATTATCGAAGTCTTGATAATAGGAAACAATATTAAAGTTATCATAATGATAATTAGTGTCATCTAATTGAAGTGAAGTAATGAACGAAATTAGAGTCACAAAAGCCAACCCTCTAATTCCGGACTGAAATCTTTTTTTTCTTAATGACTCAATTCTTTGTCTATTTCTTAATGATGATATAAAATTTGATGAATCTATTTTATTTATTTTAAAACTAGATAATTTTGAAAGTTTTTTTTCAAGACTATTCATCGATCAGATCCTCTTTTAACTTTTTTAACGCATGATGAAAGTTAACTTTAGCTGTCCCTTCTTTCATGCCGGTAATATTTGATATTTCACGGAAAGACAACGAATTAGTTAGCCTTAAGATAACGACCTTTCTTTGCTTTTTTGGCAACTTAGAAATAGACTCCCAAAGTTCCTTTCGCTCCCACTCAGCTTCATTTACTTGATCATACTCACCTCTGTCTGGTGCTTGGTCTAGATGTAATAAGTTCTTCCATTTATTTCTTGTAATCCATGAATTTGCGGTATTGGTGTTAATTCTGTATAGGTATGTGGAAAAATTTGAATCATGTCTAAATTTTTTAAGATTTTTATATAATTTCATAAAAACATCCTGTGCTAAATCTTCTGCTGCCATTTCATCTCTTGTAATTTTCATAAAAAAACCGAATACATTATTTAAATTATTTTGAATAAGTTTATTGAATGCTTTGTCATCACCATTTTGAAATTTTTCAATTAATTCGTTATCACTAAGCATATCATTATTTAATTAGACCTATAAAGTTAGAAAAGGTTAAAAAATTAATTCATATTTTTCGATATGCATTTAAATAAAATATTAGAAATTGCAAATCCAAAACAACTCGAGGCTATAAAACATCCTCTTGCACCTCTGATGATAATTGCAGGAGCTGGCACTGGAAAAACATTCACCTTAGAAAATCGAATTGTATATATGATTCAAAAATACAATGTTGATCCAAAAAATATTCTTACAATTACGTACACAGAAAAAGCAGCCAATGAATTAAAATTCAGACTTCTTAACAAAGTAGGACAAAAAGTCCATCCCATGTTTATTGGAACGTTTCATTCATTCTGTTATAAACTAATGAAAGATTTTTTTAGAAATAACGCTACCGCTTCTATCCTTATAGATCAGAGTGAAGCTGTCCACATGTTACTTGAGCGTTATGATGATTTTTATCCTCTGTTATCTGATGAGTTTTCTCTTAACCCAAAAGCTGCTGTTATTGAAAGTTTTATACCTTTTTTTAATAGAATAAGAGATGAATTAATAGATATAAAGACAATTGATTATGAAAATCTTGAAAAATTTTATGAAAATAATCAAGAATTGTTCTTTCAACTAAAAGACCTATTACGTATTTATCCCATTTTTCAAAAATGGAAAAAAGAAAACAATTTTATTGACTATAATGACATGATAAAAGATGCTTACAACTCTTTAAAAAATGACAAAGCAGTGCTTAATGATGTCAGAAACAAGTTTAAACACATCATTATTGATGAGTTTCAAGATAATAACTATGCATTAAATGAAATAGCTAGACTCATATCAGGAAAAAATGAATCAATTACAGTTGTTGGTGATGATGATCAAGTGATATACAGTTTTAGAGGAGCAAATGCATTCAATATATCGACATTTGAAAATACTTATAAATCGAATAATCAATATAAAACGATTACTCTAGAAACGAATTATAGATCATCTCAGCCTATTCTAGATTTAGCTAACCACTCTATTAAAAACAATAAAGAGAGAAAAGAAAAATCACTTTGGTCAAATTCTACATTAAGTGAAATAAAACCAGTCCTTTTTAACGGCGAGAAAAATGATCAAATAACATTCATTTCTGATAAAATTAACCAATTAAAAAAAGACTTTCCGTACAAAGAAATGGCAATCCTATGCAGAACTCATCAGCAGTCAATCCAAATTATTGACCACTTAAACTCTTTAGGAATTCCAAATCGTTCATCGAAAAGAAACTTATTTAATATTGCTCAAGTTAAGGACTTGCTTGCATGGATTCAACTAATAGCAAAAGGTAAATATTATGAGATTGCTCTATTTAGAATATTAAAAAATAAAAGTGGGTATGAAAACGCTCATATTTTTTTTAATAAATCTTGGGAAGAAAATAAATCAGGATTAAATAGCGAGACTATAAAAACTGATAAAGCTTCAAAATTCATTAATGAAATCACTTTAATAATCGAATATTTTAAAAGGATAGCTCATAAAAGATCCGCTGGAGAAATTGTTTGGGAATTATGTGAAAAATTAAAAATTTTAAAGAATAAATCTCGAAGATATTTACTCCAAGATCAATATGAAATATTAAATATCAGCTCTATTATATCTAATGCTCAAAAATTCTCAAACAATACCAATAATAAGAAAAATGATAATATATTCAGGTTTAATAGATTCCTTGAAGATATAATGACCTCTGGTGGCCTACCATCCTTAGAGCCAGCAATTAATAAAGACTATGATGCCGTTACTATTAATACAGTACACGGTGTCAAAGGTGGTGAATTTGAAATAGTATTCTTACCATTTCAACGATCTGCTAGTTTTCCGCTAAATTTTAAATCAGAAAAGAAAATAAAAAACCCACCTGATATATTACTAAATTATGAAAATTATACAGATTTATCGCCTAAAGAACACCATTATCAAGAAGAACGAAGATTGTTTTATGTTGCTATCACTAGAGCTAAAAACTTGCTGTATATTCTCGCTCCAACAAAGGCCACATCTAAATTTGTAAAGGAACTACCCGAAGAAATAATGGATAAAAAAACAACGAATAATCAAGAAGACAAACATATTTTACGTTCAGAGTTGAAAATAAAGTATTCCAAAATGATGCAGGATGCATTATCTGAAAACCAATACGCTATCATCAAAGAACTTGCTAATATTTTATCGATTATCGACAAATACGAAAATAATGAAAACTATGTTTTAGACAACTCAGAATTACATCAACAGCTAAAGAGTGATTTAAAAACTACATTCACACCTGAAATTCCTAATCAAATAAGTTTATCAGCCAGCGCTATAGAGACATATTTAGCATGCCCATTAAAATATAGAATGTCCAAAATTGATAAAATTCCACAAACTTCAAGTAAACCAGAATTAGTTTTTGGTAATATTATTCACAAAGTATTACAGCGCTTTCATGAAAAGGATAAAAATCTTAATGAGCAGCGAGCTCTTAGACTGTTAAATGAAGAATGGCAAAGTGGGATGTTTGAATATAAAATCAGAGAGGAAAAATTCAAAACTCAGGGTATTGAAATGTTAACTCATTATGTAAAAAATATTAGCAAGTCTCCTCCAAATGTAATTGCTACTGAGCTAAACTTTACCTTTCAATTAAATGACATTACCATAGCTGGTACTATTGATAGGCTTGATAAAGAGGATGGAATAGTTATTACGGATTACAAAACAAGTAAATCTTCAACCAAAGCAAAAACTAGTCTACAGCTAGCAATCTATTCCTTATTTTTGGAGCAAACAGAAGATTTAGTTCTAAGAGGGATACCTGAAATATCAAAACTTTACTTTTTGAGAGATTTTGAAGACCCAATAAAAGAACATGCTTTTTCTATTGATGAATTACGTGATACAGAACAAAAAATAATAGAAGTATCGAAAGGTATACGAAAAAAAGATTTTAATCCAAAAAAAGGGAACCATTGTAATTGGTGCGATTATAAATACTTAGCCTGTCCCGTTTGGGAAGATTAAACAATTATTGCCTTATAAGCTGTAATTCAAGCGAACAATTTAATTTATTAGAAATAAGTTCTAATCTATGAGGATTACCTATGTACTCCATAGATATTTCACTAATTGAAGTGGTCTCTCCATTTAACAAAATATTAAAAATTTCTGCTTCATTAGTGTTATAAAGAATTAAAGTTGATGAATCTGCAGCTGACCCTAAGTAGTTTTTAATAATTAGGGAAGTAAGAAGAGTGTCTTCGACAGTTGAACTAAAACCTAAATTCCAATTATAATTTTTGGTGTGGTTTTCCGCATATAAACTCAAAGAAAAATAATCGTCGGCATTAATAATGGCTGGAATATTTTCAAGAAGTCCATCATCATAATCTGGTGGCTCTACGCAACCGCCAAGCAATATAATGATAAAATATATAGAAATATTCAATTTCATACTAAGTGTCTTCTTTTTTCAATAGTTGATTGTTATTGCCTAATTGCAATTCAGATATCTTATCCATTGGTTTTTCAAGCCCCCTTAATCGAGGGCCTCTAAGTTCTTCGTAATGGTTTGTTAGAGCACTCAGTGAATTACTCATTGCATTAATTTTTGATTTGTACTGCTCCCACTGTTTTCTAAAGACACCAACCAACACTTGCATCTCCCCCGCTTTTTGTTCCATAGCAAAATTTGACACCGCTTGACGAACCAAGGAAAGTATAGCATAAAGCGTTATCGGAGAGCATAGGATGATTTTTCTTTCTAAAGAAAAATCAATTAAAGAATCATCTTCTTGATTTAAAAAAGAATAAATACTTTCATTTGGTATAAATAATAAAACGTAATCAACAGTTCCACCTTCCGGATCAATATAAGATCGATCAGAAACCTCTTTAATTCTATTCCTAACGTCTTTTAAAAAAGCTTTTTTCTCTAATTCTTTTTCAGAATCACTATCAACTTTGATATACTTTTCATAATGAGACAGTGGAAATTTGACGTCCATATTAATAATTTTTTTATCTGGTAAAAAAAAAGTAAAGTCTGGCCTATTGTTACCCGTTTGCGACTGTTGCTTGAAATTAATACCTTCTTTGAGTCCAATAAAGTTTAATATATCCTCAACCATTCTTTCCCCCCATTGGCCTCTGGCTTGGGAACTAGACAATATTTGACGTAGCCTAGATGTAGTATCTGAAAGATCACCTACAGTCTTACGAGATTCTTCCATTTGCGATTTAAGCGCAACCGTATTTTCGGAAAGGCTGTTTAATCTTTCTTTCATTTCTTTAAGGCTTGTATCAATAAGTTCTTTTTTCTTATCTAACTGATTCCCGGAGCTGTCTAATAATGATGAAAACCTTGATTCTGCTAGATCTAGGAAAATCTTTTGACTATCAATTAAGACCTCATTTGATAAGTCACTAAAACTTTTTTTCAATTCATCCTGATTTTGCTTTGTAGCATCAAGCTCTTTTTGTCGTAGATACCAAACAATAGATCCCCCGACAGCAAATCCTAAAAAAAAATAAATTAAATCAAAAATCATAACCATTATTAAAGAGTAAGTGCAAAAGAATCAGCTAAAATACCTGGGCATGTAGTCCCTCCCATTTCTCTGTTTCCGTAGGTACTTGTACTAGGAATGAATTCTGTTTCTTTTCCAACCTGTACTAAACTATCACCAAAATAATTATAGAAGGAATCATCAAATCTCATTGTATTAATTGGACCAACAATTTCACCACTTTCGACCCAAAAACAAGCATACCTAGTCAATCCTGTGATTCTGCCTTTTGAATTGTCGCTCCAGTTTAAGTAATGAATATTTGATAGATACAAACCTTTATCAATTTCTTTTAAAATATCATTACGATTTAATTCCCCAGGCGCCATTGAGGGAGATCTTAAATGTTCTCCAGGCTCTGCATGATTACTAACCTGACCATATTCTGAGGCCGTTCTTGAACTCACTAGCGTGTTCTTAAGTTCTCCAGAGCTAATAATTGGTACCTTATCAACTGACACTTCTCCATTTGAGTTAAATTTAGGGACCAAGCCCAGAGAGAAATCTTCTGAAATCGAAAATTTTGAAGATAATTTAATATTTTCATTTCTCATTCTACCAAAACCGCTACAGCCTTGCTGAATACTTGCCTCACTAATACCATTCCAAGAAAACATGTTAATAAAATCAGAAACAGCAGCAGGCTCGAACCAGGCTTTATAATTACCTGTATCTATCTTTACAGGTTTTAGTTCCATCATTTTTAATTTCTTTTTTGATTGATCTAGATACAATTCAAAATTATTCTGGTTCCAATCTGTTCCAGCAAAAGTGCCTTTGACCATTTGATGGTTTTTTGCAACTAGCGAAAAATCGAGACTAAAAGATTCAGTTTCAAACCAATGTTCTTGACCCAGAGAATTCGCATTTCCTCTATACATCCTTCCATTAGATAAGATACCAACGAAGTCTACCCCTTGAACACAAGGCATAATTGCATCTACCGCATTTTCAAAGCTAAGTCCATTTGAGTGTTTGGTTTCATGACTCGAGCCTAGTTCTGAAGGCATAGTTACGTATGGATCCTTTAGAATCTGACTCACCTCAATACGCATTCTTTCGATTTCTGATTTTGCTCGACGTAAGTCAAAACTATCATTTCCTGATAAAGTAAAACTTCCCGTACAAGTAGTGCCATTTGATATCATTTTTAAATTAATATCTGCATCATTCACCAACCCTGTTTGTCTAATTTTAGCATTATTCAATCTGATAAATTGACTTTCCTCTCCAGTAAAAGAGACCGTTAGCACTTCATCTTTGTTAATTAAAGAAAATAGAGTTTTTGATATTGTTTTAAATTGATTTTCCATCCTTAAGCACCTCCAAATACTTGTATATTTTCGAACAAACATAAAGGTGATGCATGTCCAACTCTAATAACTTGATTAGGTTCACCCTTACCACAATTAGGAGTGCCATATATACCATATGTATCACCATTACCTACCATCTTTAAACTATTCCAGAATGGATTACTTATTCCTCTGTAATTAGGGTTTTTTATCGTTTTTGTCAGCTTCCCGTTCTCAATCAGCTTACCATACTCGCAACCAAATTGAAATTTATTTCTGTAATCATCAATACTCCACGATCGATTACTTTCTACATAAATTCCTTTTTCGACACTGCCAATTATTTCATCAAAAGATGACTCTCCTGGCTCTAGGTTTATGTTTGCCATTCGATCTATAGGTGCTCTATTCCAAGAGCTAGCACGAAAATTAGCGACTCCTTCTAAACCTGACCGAACCTGACTCTCTTTTCCTCCAAGACCCCTAACAAGTAAACCATCCTTAATTAAATATTCCCTTTCAGCTTTTAGGCCTCCATCATCAAATGCATATGATGCAAATTCAGAAGATACCGTTGGGTCAAATGTTATATTCATATGCTTAGAACCATATTGCATTTTTCCAAAATCTTCAAGTTTAACAAAGCTCCAACCAGCATAATTTCTTTCATCACCTAAAATTCTATCTACTTCTAATGCATGGCCAATACTTTCATGTATTTGGAGCATCATTTGGTCTGGCGCAATGACAATGTCCATTTCTCCAGAAGGTGTTTCGTCTGCTGATAGCAACTCAATAGCCTGATTTCCTATCTTATTAGCCTGAGCTAATATTTCAATATTATCTAAAAATTCTTTCCCTGTTTGTCGACAAGTTCCTCTCATACCTCCAAAAGTGCGAGTTTGTTGATTTGCACCATCTACTGCAGTAGCCGATAGGTCAAATTCTAACATTAAAAAATCTTGAACAACGTCACTACCATTTGAACTTACAAAATGAAAGTTACTTTCAATTACATTTGCAAGTGCACTAGCACTAACTATTTTCTCAGATACTTTTAAGGCATTACATGCGTCAAGCAACATAATATTTATATCTTTAGCACTAATATCTCTAAGGTCTTTTTCAAATTCAGATGAATATTTACCAACACTTTTCGGCCTTACATCATCTGTAAATCGATGTAAAGCATATTTTGAAGCAGCTTCCGCTTGGAAATATGCTTTGTTTGAAGCCTCTTCAATTCCTTTCTTACTAAGGTCAGGCGTACCGAAATAACCAAATTGACCATTAACAAGGACTTCTACCATTATACCATGAGTAGAATAATGTCCATTTGAGACTGGAATACCATCCCTAATCATTCTAGGAGTATTTGATTCATACACTTCCCTAATCCCCACCCAATCTGCAGGAACATTAACAGCGTCTAATAATGATTTTAAATTAATTTCATCTCTCATTCTTTAATCCTTTTATGTAATAATATTTTTAAATCTATCTGGTTTTTTACGCATTTCAGTGGTCACTTTTTCAAAAGCATTAATAATATCTTCTAAATCATTATCTGTGCCAATCAAATGATTTTGCCTCAACCAGACAGCTTGCTCTTGAGCGAACACTTCCGTGTTGTCATGAAATAAACTATTATAATCAATATTCTCTAACCATGGGTATTCCTTCGGATTTATAGAAAACAATGGCTCTTTATATAGCGGTGACCAACCCTTGTAAGTGTATACTCCTTCAGCTTGCATAGCTTTGAAAAAGACTTCTCTTGAAATGTTATGGAATTTTTCTTTTTGATAACGAATTATATAAATATGGTTCGATGATTTAGTCCCTTGAATCTGTTTTAAGGGCACTAACCCATCAATATTATCAATGCCATCATCTATTATTTTACGACTTCTTTCTCTGAGCAGAAAATCTCGATCCATAGATTTTATTTGTGGTAATAGAATCGCAGCGTTTAGAGCACTCATCCGTAAATTACTTCCCATTCGATAATGTTCATACCATTTACCATTTCTAACTCGCCCGCAATTATGATAAGAAAAGCATGCATCAATAAATGACTCATCATTACTAACGATTGCCCCACCCTCACCAGCACTCATATTTTTAGACGTTTGAAAACTAAATATTCCGCCTAGACCTATAGCACCCACTTTATTACCATTTAGCATAGATCCATGCGCCTGCGCAGCATCTTCAATTATTGGAATATTATGTTTTTTAGATATATCAATAAGACTAACTAAGTCAGCTGGAGATCCCCCAGTATGAACTGGAATAATTGCCTTGGTTTTACTCGTTATTAAACTTTGAACAGAAACAGGATTTATGTTTCCAGTTTCTAAATCAATATCTGCGAAAACAGGAACAGCATTCGCTAAAACCACTGCTGTAGCGGTAGCGATAAAAGTGTATGATGGAAGAATGACTTCATCACCAGCTTCAATACCAGCAGCTTTCAAGCATATCCAAATTGCAGATGTCCCAGAATGAATTGACAATGCGAATTTAGCATCTTGCATTTTTGCAAACTCGGCATTGAAGAGATCTATAGTTTCACTGCCAACACCCCATGATTGGTTTTCAAAAGTATCGATTAGGCTATCTTTCATCTCAGGAGTAACTCGCGGCCAAACAGGAAAAGATTCCTTTCTTATAGGATTTCCACCAAAAATTGCTAATTCATTCACTTTGTAATCTTTCATTAATTATATTACATATAATTTACAAACTACTATTCGACTCCACAATGCAATCAGAAGATTCATTTTAGCCACTTTAATGCAATAATGTCATGTTAAAAATGTAAAAAAATTAATTATAAGACAATTTGTCATAAAAAATAACTAATAAAGATAACAATTTGTATTGGCATGTAGATTGCAATTAAAAAGATAATATAAACATAATCAATCAAAGGAGACTAAAATGAACATAGTTAATTGGAGATATAAACCAGTATCATTTTTAAATAGAATGCCAAATATATTAGATAATGCGACCTATAATGTAAACGACAAGGAGGTTTATAACAATGAATGGCAACCATTAGTAGACATAAAAGAAAATAGCAAATCATATATTTTAGTTGCAGATATGCCGGGAGTTAAAAAAAGTAATATTGAGGCTAAGGTAGAAGAAAATATTCTCATAATTAAAGGGGATAAAAAGCTAGATAACGAAGAGGATAACGATGACTATCATTACAGTGAGCGTAAAGTTGGGAAATTCGCTAGATCTTTTAAACTGCCACAATCGATAATAGAAGATAAGATATCAGCAAATTTTAAAGATGGGACTCTTATTATTACAATACCTAAAGCAGAAGAAGAAAAACCAAATAATAGATTAATATCAATTAAATAATCTATTAAATAATTGGGAGGAGAGAATAAACTCTCCTCCCAATTATAAATTATACTATTAACTATTATTAAAGTTTATACCTAATTCTTTACAAGCAGATTTTATTTTTGTCTTTATTTTTCTAGATCCTGCAAAAAACAAATCAAACTTTCCATTACCTTGCTCTGAAATAATATCAGATATTTTTTTTTGTAATGACGGAGTACCGATATGATATTTGTTTTTAAGACCGGGTAATAGATTAATTTTAAATTCTTTTTTAAAAACATCCTTAGAGACGTAGAGCATGTCTCTTGGCAAATCGGATGCATTTCTATTCAAAAAATAAATACTATAATTAAAGTTGTCTATATTAAAACTCTTATCCAATTCTTGAAGCATTTTTTTAAACCATTCAAAATAATTACCTTCACTACAAAGCCAAATAAAATTAAGATTTTTTACTCTAGAATGAATTTGATTTGATTTTGTTCTATGATAGATATCTTGAAGAACAGATGCAAATTTTGCCACGCCCATATCTTCTGCAATAATTATTAAATTTTCAGATTGTAAAATTCTATCACTCGATGATCCAAATGGGCCGTCAATTCTTATTTTCAGATTTTCAACATTTTTATTACTCAACATAGATAATGTTTTATTATATATTTTTTGGGGCCACGCCCCTTCTGCCTTAATATTTAACAGTACTGAATTATCATTCGTAGAGCTTATTATATTAAAAGGATACCACTCCAAACTTGAAACCCAGGGACAATTTATATATACATAATCACCTGCTTGAAACTTAAACCAGCTAGGTTTATTAAATGAAAACGATATATTTTTTTCGGGTAAAATTTTTAAAGATTTAATAGAAATCAATTCATTGTTCTTATTTCGATTTATAATAATATTATAAAAATATATCAACCTTGGGACTAAGAGCCATTGCAATACATTTAAATTTTGAACTTGTACCCTACTAATTTTTGAAACAACCTTCTTAGTAGTTTCATAATCTTTCCTTGACTTATTACTTCTAAACCATGCTACAGGGTTAGCAGCTAGACTATTTATTAAATCAGGATATTTTTTTATTAAGTTTAAAAACTCATTAAAATCAATTCTTCCATTCTTATCAATATCCCCATACCTAAAAAATTCATCAACAATCAAATCAACTTGATTTGTATCAAAATCTAAGTTGTTTTCAATAAGAATGTTTTTTATCAATATTTTTAATTCATCTTTATCGATATCTCCGCTTCCATCAAAGTCATGTATATCAAAAGCAAATTTTATTTTTTGAGCATTAGTGCTTTTAATTAAAGTTTCAATACCATTAATAAATTCATTTATATCTAAAAATTTATTTTCATCTTTATCAAAAATATCAAATATGCGATTAATAATATTTTCGTTTTCAATTACTAGACTATCTTTAAACTCTAATCTATCAATTTTATTATCTGACCCAGCTATTTCTCGAAATTTATTTTTTAGCTCTATTAAAAATGGGCCACTAAGTTTATGCGATTGATTAACCATAATAGTTTGGTTGTATAATTTTAGAAAGAAGACATTTATATTGTGAAGAGTATTAACTAATATAGAACAAATTTTTAACCAAATAATATAAATAAATGATACATGATAATGTTTTGAGCACTATTGGAGACACTCCAATAGTGAAAATAAATAAAATTGCGAAAAATCTAGACTGCAACGTATATGCTAAATGTGAATTTTTTAACCCCGGTGGCTCTATTAAGGACAGAATAGGATGGAATATGGTTGAAGAAGCCGAAAAGTCTGGCAGAATTAAGCCTGGAGATACTTTAATTGAGCCTACTTCTGGAAATACTGGCCAAGGAATTGCTCTTGCTGCTGCTGTAAAAGGATATAAATGTATTATTATCATGCCAGAAAAAATGAGTCAAGAAAAACAAATTGCTATTGAGGCATTAGGTGCAAAAATTGTTCGAACGCCAACTGAAGCTTTATCAAGTGACCCTGAAAGTCATATTTCAGTTGCGAAAAAGCTTAATAGCGAATTGGAGAATTCTCACATTTTAGATCAATATTCTAACCCGGCAAACCCTGATGCACATTATTATGGTACTGCTGAAGAAATTATTAAAGACTTTTCTGATAATCTTGATATGGTAGTTATGTCTGTAGGAACAGGCGGAACTATAACAGGCGTAGCAAAAAGGTTAAAAGAAAAGATACCTCATATATCAATTGTTGGTGCTGATCCAGAAGGTTCTATTTTAGGCGGTGGAGATGAAATTAGTTCTTATTTAGTCGAAGGCATAGGTTATGATTTTTTTCCAGATGTTTTAGATAATAGCTTAGTAGATCGATACATAAAAACAAAAGATGAAGAATCTTTCATTATGGCCAGAAGGATTATAAAAGAAGAAGGACTACTCTGTGGCGGTTCTTGTGGGGCAACTATGGTTGCAGCATTGCAAGCAGCTTCCAATCTTAAAAAAGGACAAAATTGCCTTGTTGTTCTAGCAGATGGCATTCGTAACTATATGACAAAGTTTCCAAATGATGATTGGATGAAAGAAAAAGGATTTAATATTTGATTTCTAAATCATTCATTAAGTTCATCATACTGTTACTAATTGTTTGGTTTACTATAATAGGTTACCTCAATATAAAACACCCTGACCAACAATGGAACTGGGATAAAATAAATACAGAAAAAATGTTTTTTCCTGAAAACTTCATATGGGGAACATCTACTGCAGCCCACCAAGTCGAAGGAAACAATACAAATAACAACTGGTATGAATGGGAAAATAGTTTAAACCAAAACGGCAAATCTAATATACATAACAATGATAAATCTGGCGAGGCAGCCAACCATTGGGATATGTACAGAGATGATATTTCTTTAATGAAAGAACTAGGAGTAAATGCATATAGGTTTTCCGTTGAATGGAGTAAAATAGTACCAAAAGAAGGATTAATTGATGAAAATGCATTAGATCACTATCGTGATGTATGTATAGCACTAATTGATTCTGGGCTAACTCCTGTTGTTACTTTGCATCACTTCACAAACCCAATATGGTTTGAAAAACTAGGTGGGTTTGAAAAAGAAGAAAACATCGATCATTTTATTGAATTTTCTGAAATTGTTTTTAATCATTTATCAGATATTGTTAAATACTGGTGCACAATTAATGAACCTGCCGTCTACGTCTCTCAAGGTTATTTCTATGGTGTTTTCCCTCCGGGGAAAAAAGATCCAAAACTCGCTGGAATTGTGATGCGAAATTTATTATTTACTCATATAAAGGCATTTCATCATTTAAAAGGGCTAGAAAATGGTGAGATTGCTCAGATAGGTTTGGTTAAAAACATTACTCAATTTGACCCTTTAAGAAGATGGCATTTACTTGATTGGTATTTTAGTAAAATTTTGAATGATATTTTTACTAATAGTACGATTGATTTATTTTTAAATGGAAAGTTTAATTTTTATTTACCGGGAATGGTAAACATATCAGATTCAAATTCAAATGCTATTGGTTCAGCAGACTTTATAGGCTTAAACTATTATTCTAGGTGGCATGTTAAAGGACACCTAAGTCCAACGTCTCCATTTACCTTCGAAAAAAGAAAGCAAGATATCCAAACAGATATGCCATATTCAATCTACCCTGAAGGTTTTTATAAAGCTTTGAATGATATAAGTAAGCTTAACATACCCATTATAGTAACTGAAAATGGAATAGCTGATGATAAAGATGATCGACGAGAAACTTTTATTAATAGATATTTATATGCTTTAAACAAGTCTATAGATGATGGAATGGATATTCAAGGTTATTTTTATTGGTCATTGATGGATAATTTTGAATGGGCGGAAGGGTACTCCATGAAGTTTGGCCTTTACGAAGTTGATTTTAATACTCAAATAAGAAAACTAAGAAATGGAAGTTTAGCTTTTAAAAGGGCAATTAACAGAAATGGATACGATGAAAGAGGTTATATTGTCTCAATTGGAGATACCGCTCCTGATTTATCTTTAGACTTAATCAATGATACAAATGTACAACTATCTGACTACCTTGGAAAGGTAGTCGTACTTCAGTTTACAGCTAGCTGGTGTTCTGTATGTATTAGAGAGATGCCTCACCTCGAGAATGACGTCTGGCAAAAATTTAAAAACGATGACTTCGTTTTGATAGGTATAGATCGAGATGAACCTATCGAAATCGTGAAAGCTTTCAAGAGAAAGACAGGTATTACATACCCAATTGCTTTAGACCCGGGTGCGAAACACTTTTCAAAATTTGCGCACGTAAATGCTGGAATTACTAGAAATGTAGTGATTGATAAAAATGGAAAAATAGTTTTCTTAACAAGATTATTTGATGAACAAGAGTTTCAAAAAATGATAGAAAAAATAAAAGAAATAATTTAATTAATACTATTAAGTAATAAATCATAATGTTTAGAAACATTACTATAATTAATATCTTCTATAAACATTGAAACAGAAAAAAAGCAAATAAGATAATTCAAGTTATTTGCCCAAGGTGGAATAAAATCAGGTTTACGAATAAGACCATCCTTGTATAGACCATATATTACTGGCATATCATCTAAATCCATTTTTCCCGAGAATAAAAGTTCAATACATTCAATTTTCCCTAATGAGATAGCGCTTCGAAGAAAGTTGAATACTCTGATGAAACCATCTAAATAAACTAAATCTTTTGTAAATGGAGCACCACCGGCTAGGAGACCTCCTCTGAAAACTCTTCTACTGTTTTCAAAAGCTTGGTCCATTGATACTCCTTCTTTTATGAAATAATTATAGACATCAATAAAATCTGCACCCTCAATGGCCATCTGGATTGCTATTGTACGGTCTGAAATTCGTTTAAGTCTATCAACATCAATTGAACCAGATATGAACTCAGAAAAAACGGCTAAACCTTCCTGAGTTTTAGTAACAGAGCCATAATTCGCGCCTAAAATTTTCATATTGTTCTGTTTTCTACCGTTTATAGTGGTCGCAACATGTATATATGCTTCATGATTTAAGAGTTGATTAATATCTGCTTGATCAAACTCACTATCTTCGCGAATTCTAATGTATTTTGAGGTTGCTGTCGCTTTCGCTGACAGGTTTTTGACTAATTTAACATGAGGTGCATGTTCATTAAAGTACAATTTTACTTTATCATCTATTTTTTTCGCAACCTGACTTGAACTTAAAGAAGGGCTTGGTTTTAATTTGATTTTACTATTTTTAATGGCACCAATTATATTTTCAAACTGATTAGAAAGATTAATTGGTTTTGTAACATTGTCATGGATTGGGGTTGATGGTAATCCATATATATCAGAGGAGATATTAAAAAATTCTTTAGTACCACATGCTTTTAGTAATGCAGAATTTTTTTTAATTTCTTTAGCTTTTGTTTTTAACCAAGAGTCATATAAAGTATCACCAAAATATTTATCTGTTTCATTTAGTATAAGTTTTAATTCAGAATCATCATGTAAGGGATAAGTATGAACAGGAAGTTTTTGACAACTTTCTTTAAAGAACTTGTTTTTAACTTCTAAAGGCCAGGCTATGTGCCTCAATATTTTTATTTTTTTACTAGCTATGTATAATAATTTAGAAAGCTTACTTAACCTTTTTTTTTCCTTAACTGAAATCACACTAAATATTTTATAATGGCTTTCCTATGAGTTCGAATTCATTGACTTTTTCAATTTTCACATTTACAAATTCTCCTTTTTTTACCTTACCATTGATTTGCACAATATTATCGATTTCTGGAGAATCAAATTCTGTTCTTCCAACCCCAATATTATTCTCACATTGATCAACCAAAACTTTCATAGTTTTCCCAATAAATGCTTCATTTTTCTCTAAGCTAATTCCATGTTGCAACTCTACAATTTTATTTTTTCTCTCATTTTTTGTTTCTCTGGACACATTATCCTCTAAAGCTTCTGCAGTAGTACCTTCTTCCTCAGAATAAGTAAAAGCACCTAATCGGTCAAATTGCATTTCATCTACAAAATTATAAAGCTCGTTAAAATGAGCTTCCGTTTCACCTGGATAGCCTACAATTAGAGTTGTTCTAATAGCAATGTGCGGAACTGCTGATCTCAATCTAGAGATTCTATTTCTAATGCCCTCCTGATTTAATCCTCTCTTCATTGATTTTAAAATATCATCTGATGCATGCTGCACAGGCATATCTAGATAATTACATACTTTGTCACAATCCGCAATCGCATCAATGATTCTTTGAGATAAATGGGCTGGATGAGCATAGTGCACTCTTATCCAATCTATTTCGTCAATCGTATTAAGCTCTTTTAAAAGGTCACTTAAATATACTTTTTTCTCAAGGTCCCAACCGTATGAGGTTGAATCCTGAGCAATGACTAATAATTCTTTTGTACCATTACTAGCCAGCCTGGTTGCTTCATCCATAATAGCTGGTATACTACGGCTCTTCTGCAGACCTCGCATAATCGGTATACTACAGAATGAGCATGCATTATCACATCCCTCAGCAATTTTTATATAAGCATAATGATTTGGAGTCATTAATGACCGAAAAAACATGGGGTCATCTTTTGCGAAATCTTTCCCAGTCAAAAAAGATATTATCTGCCGATGATCATTACTACCGAAGATTCGATCGATTTCCGGTATTTCTGCTGCAACTTCTTCAGGATACCTTTCAGACAAACAGCCCATAACGACGAGTTCGCTAAGTTTTCCTGTTTTTTTAAGCTCGGCTGCTTGTAAAATAGTATCAACTGATTCTTCTCGAGCTATATCTAAAAACCCACATGTATTAACAATAATTGTATCAGCTTCTTCGGGATTCTTTGTTATAGTTAATTCAGATTTATTGATGCCTCCAAGAAGTATCTCAGAATCAACGAGGTTTTTTGCACAGCCTAGGCTGATTAAGTTAACTACTTTTTCCATTTTCACTTTCTATTTATTATTTTCAATTCCAAAAAGACCATCGATATATTTTTCAGGATCAAAGATCTCAATATCCGATAAACCTTCACCCACACCAATGTACTGAACAGGTAAGTTTAATTTTTTGTGCAATGAAAAAACTATTCCTCCCTTAGCAGTACCATCCAATTTAGTCAAAATAGCACCATCAAGTGGGACATGCTTATTAAACTCCTCAGCCTGCACTATTGAATTTTGCCCTAAAAGCGAATCAATAGTAATAATATTTTTAACTTTAAATTGCGGAAATCTAGTTGTTGATATCCTGTACATTTTTTCGAGCTCACTCATTAAGTTTTCATATGTATGCAACCGCCCTGCCGTATCAACTATGACTATATCAGAATGATTTGATAAAGCTGATGTCAGACCATCAAAAAGAACAGCAGACGGTTCAGTCGCTTTTTCATTGTAAACCAATGTCGTATTAGCCCTTTTCGACCATACTCTTAATTGTTCTATCGCTGCAGCTCTATAAGTATCAGCAGCAACTAAGGTAACATTACTACCGAGGTCTTTGTACAACTTAGCTAACTTTGCAGCACTCGTAGTTTTGCCAGTCCCATTAACCCCCACTAGCATAATAATTAATGGAAATGATTCGTCATCCACTAATTTTTGTTTTTGAGGTAACTCTGTAAGAAGATAATTTTTAATTTCATTCAAAAAATTATCATTTTTGAATTTTCTAATAATTTTAATAATATTTTCAACAGTGTCAAAACCAATGTCAGCTAGAAGCAATTTCTCTTCAATTTGCTCAATATTGTCATCAGATATATTATTTCCAGATAAACCTTTAAAAGCATTTGATATTGATGAGCGAGTATTCTCTAATGCGCTAAATAAACGATTAAGCATCTCTCCCCCTTAAAACATTATAATAATCTCGATAATAAATTAGCCAACTAATTAATGCAAGCACTAGGGCAGAGTATAATGTAAATGGCTTTAGCCACCATATATCAGGAAACTCAAAAATGTGAAGAAAAACAGTCAAGGTTGTAATGCCAGTTGTCCATTTTCCCCACCAGTTGGAGTGCAATATGTATTGACCAGTATTTACAAAATATAGCGCTGGAACTGCAATCATAAAGTGTCTAATAATATAAAAGCAAAAAAACCAAAGTGGAAAGATCTCCATTATAACTAAAAATAGAACAATAGAAGTTATAACGATAAAATCAGCAATCGGATCTAGCCACATCCCAACATGCGTTACTTCACCAGCCTTTCTAGCAAAATATCCATCTAATGCATCTGAAAGTATTGCAAGTATCACTATTCCCGCCGTGACTGCTCTAAGTTCTGGATAATTTAGAGTATAAATAATGGGTATTGCGGTTGCCGCTCTTAACAAACTGATTGTATTAGCTAACGTTAAAACCTTTGAAGGGTTATTCATATACTGCTTTTTTATTTCTGTTATTTTGCTCATACAATCTTGTTTCTATTTAATGCAAATTTGATCTGCAATTTTTATTGATGCTCCAGAGTGAGCAAAGACGATTTCTGTTGCAGCCTTTCCAGCAATGATTATTTTTTTTTCATCCAAAAGGTAACTTGTAATTAGATTTTTAAAATCTAATCTTTTTTTAATACTATGCCCAGCATGAAGACCGACAATTTCTATAGCCTCTTTAAATTTTTTATAATTTGGACCAAATATAGTAGGGATACCTGCGATTGCAGGTTCCATAAGATTGTGGACACCAGAAGAAAAGCCACCACCAATATATGCAAGTTTGGATTTCCAATATAATTCAGACAAAATACCAACAGTATTCACTATTGTCACTTTTGAACCAACGCCATCAATATCATTTAATGATTCTATTATTTTTACACTCAGATTATTTCTTTTAAATACATTACTTAGATATCTATTTTCTTGCTCACTAGGCTCATGTGAAGCCCAAATAATTTTTATATCATTAAATTCTTTAATAAATGAAATTGTTTGCGACAAAAACATGTTGCGATCTTCTTTGTGCATACTAGAAAGAATAAATATATTTTCCCTTTTTTCGATTTTAACTTTTTTTGAAGCATTAATTTTACTAGAGCTGTTAATTACCTGATCAAATCTAGGATTTCCAGTAACTATTATATTTTTTGTATTCGAAAAACAGACATATTTTTTAATAGAAATAAAATCATCTTCATTAATCACAAATATTTTTGTAAACCAGGAATAGATTGGTTTGTAAAAATAGTAGGTGAATGAGAATTTATTATTAAAAAATTTTTTGGATTGAGCTCCAAATAAAAATGTTTTAATTGATCTTCTTTTCGCAACCCATAAAAAATTAAACCATAAATCATTATTTGCTAGCACTATAGCAGTCGGGTTTACAATATCAAACACAGAATTAATCGTCCAATAGAAATCAAATGGCATAAAGATTTTACAATCTATATTTTGATTATGAGTATTAAAATATCCACTTGGTGAAAAAAAGCTAACTAAAATTATTGTCTTTTTATTTTTATTTTTCAAATTATTAATTACTGGTTCGGCCTGTAAATACTCACCATAAGAAGAACAGTGAAACCACATAATATTATTATATATATTACTTTTATTAAAGTATTGCTTTAAATATTTAACTACTCCAATCCGCCCGGTAAAACCTTTTCTGATTTTTTTATTAAATATTGAAAGTATGAGAATTGTAAATAAAAAAGCAGGGTACAAAAATATATTATAGATGACAAACAATACTATATTCATTCTATAATCTTTCAAGAACTGATTTAACAGCAATTTCAGAAGAAATTAAATTCATACAATGCTGGCTAGACCTATAGCAACTTTTTTTACCATTTTGGGAGCACGGACGACACCATAAATCTGTCTCAATATTCTTCGAAGAAGACAAAGAAACACCACCCCCTGTCTCTTTAGTTGTCGGACCTAAAATCATATTAACAGATTTACCGAGAGCTTCTGCTATATGGACCAAGCCAGTATCACTACCTAGAACCGTATCTGATAAAGATAATATAGACATTGCCTGTCTTAGATTTGTCTTACCAGTCAAATTAACTACTTGATTATTTATTTTTTCAATCTCATTATTAATTTTATCTTTTACGCCTCCTAGCAGAACAATACTTTCATTGGATCTAGATATGATTTTATTTATTGCTTTGCTATATTTTGCTACTCCCCATTGTTTTTGAGGCCAAGCGGCACCAGGCACGATTGCAATAAACCGCCCTTCGACATTATTTTTTTTTAAAAAACTAATTGCATTTTTTCGTTCTAAATCGCTAACACTTAAATAGGTCTTTGGAAATTCTATACTTTTATACTCTTCCAAGCAATTGTGATACATGTGCGTAGCAGAAAAATTTAAGGGAAACATGTTTATATGGAATTGAAAAAGAATAAATCTTAGAAATCTAGGCTTCTTTACTCTTGAGATACTTTGACCGATACCTTTAGTAATTAGTCTAGATCGTATAGAGCCATGTAAATCAAAAACCTTATTATAATTTGACGATTTTATAAACTTATTAAATTCTAACAACTCCTTAAAATTTGAGTTACTATTTAGCTCAATTACTCTATCAATTTCTGGATGAAATTCTAAAATTGAAGAGAATTTATCTAATGTTAAGTAGTGAATTTCAAAATTTGGAAAAGTTTTTTTTAAGGTAGCTATAAAAGATGTTGTAAGAACAATATCGCCAATTGAACTAAAGCGAATAACCAGAATTTTTCCAGAAAGAGTCACTTTACCTTTTACGCTTGATATTAAATGAGACCAATTGGGTTAGCGATTTCTTTATTTCTGATTCTTCATAACCTTGAATAGCATCAATAGCTTTTTCCGAAAACTCATTAAGTTTACCGTTTGCATATCTAAAACCACCTGATTCCGAAATCATTTCATTAATATCTTTTAAATTTGCTTTTGTTTTTTTCTTAGATCGAACAAGCGATTTTAATTTTTTACTTTGTGCTTTTGTTGAGTTTTCCAACGAAAAAATTAAAGGCAAGGTAATCATATTTTTTTTCACATCTCCACCAGCATCTTTCCCTGTCTGACTTTCTGAACCTAAAAAATCAAAAAGATCATCTTTAATTTGAAAAGCCATCCCAAGATTATCTCCATATAAAAAGGTGGCTTTTCTATCTGCCATGTCATTGGTCGTAGTAATAGCACCAAGTTCGCAACTCGCTGATATTAAAGAAGCTGTTTTTTGATTAATCATCTCGTAATAAAAATCTTTAGACATATTTCTAGTTAAACTTTTTTCAATTTGCATGATTTCGCCAGCACTCAACTTTTCTGCCGTCTTTGAAATTAGGTCTAACGCATCAAAATTCTTTAAATTGACCATATTAATTAACGCTTTAGCTAAAATAAAATCTCCCATTAAAACAGATATTTTGTTTTTCCATATTTGTTTTACAGATGGTTTTCCGCGTCTCATTTTGCCATCATCGACAATATCGTCATGAATTAATGTAGCAACATGTAATAATTCCATCATAGCAGCGGCTCTGTAAGAGTGAGTAGTAGGCTCATTACATAACCTAGCACAGAGAAGAGTCAGAGTAGGTCGAATAGCCTTTCCTCTATTCTTAACAAGATAACCAGAAATAGAGTTGATGAGCTTCACATCTGAATCCAATGCATTTTTGAATTCTTTATAAAACTCAATAATATCTTTTTCAATAGGTAATTTTATTTTATCTAATTCATTCATATTCTGATATAAAATTTAACTATGTATTTTTCTTAAAACCTTTGGTCTTATTTACCATCCAAGACACTCCAATACTTAGTTCAAACAAAATAATAAGTGGAAAAGCCATTACCACCATACTGACTGGATCAGGTGGAGTAATAAAAGACGATACTATAAAAATAGCCACAATAGAGTGCCTCCTATAGTGTCTCATAAAAGCTGGAGTCAAAACACCAATTGTTGATAATAAAAAAGAGATTACTGGCAACTGAAAAACAATACCGCACCCCAGTAGAAGCCAGGTAATAAAGCTAAAATAATGGTTTATAGAAAAATTATTTAAAATATTTTCTCCTGAAAGTCCAGCAAAAAAGTTTAAACAATATGGTATTAGTATCTCGTAACTAAAAAAAATACCTGAACAAAAAGAAAAAAAAGAAAATACAACCAGTGGTAAAACAAAACCTTTTTCATTAGCGTAAAGACCTGGAGCAATAAATTTCCATATTTGGTAGGTTATAACCGGTACCGAAATAACCAATCCGCCAATAAAGGCTATGGTCCATTTAATAATAAACATTCCTTGAACTGACAAAACCTGCAAGTTTATAGGATTATTAGTATTTATATTTTCTAATGGCCTTAGAAGTAGGTTAAGTATTAGATCGATAAAAAAGAAGGTTATTATACCACCCAAAATCACGGATGAAATTGTTTTAATTATTCTCCATCTTAATTCTTCAAGATGATCAATAAAACTCATAGACTTTTGCTCAGAATCCACTAAAATCACTAACTGAAGTTTGAAATTAGCTTCTTTACAACTGCACTTGGAGGACTCTCAAGGGAATTAATTGATTCAGTAATTTTTTTAAATAATTTTTCTTGATCTTCAGTCCAGAATTCTTGTTCTAATTTTTCAGATATAGTGTCTTTAATTCTATTCTTATACCTTTCTAAACGACGATTTTTAAACTTATCATTTTTTTTAAAATCATTAATATCTGAAAGGATTTTATCAAGTACATATGCAACCCCATCCCCTGTACTAGCCGTAGTCCTCAATACTGAAGGGATAAAGCTATTAGGCTTACTAAAACTATGCAGTGTATCGGATAGTGTCCTCTCAATACGCTTGGAACCAGGCCTATCAGCTTTATTTACAACAAAAATATCTGCTATTTCAATTATTCCTGCTTTCATTAATTGCACCTCATCACCCGATTCAGGAACAAGCACCACAACTGTAAAATCAGCAGCATTTACAATATCATGTTCGGCCTGCCCTACGCCCACAGTTTCATATATAATAATGTCTTTACCACTTGCCGCCAAAACATCACCTGTTTCTCGAGCTTTTCTGCATAAGCCTCCAAGATCACCTCGATTACCCATACTTCTTATGTAAACATTATTATTTTCTGAATATTTACTAATTCTGACCCTATCACCTAACAATGCACCCCCACTAAAGGGACTACTCGGATCTATAGCAACCACACCGACAGAAAGATTTTTAGATAAAAAAATTGAAACAAAGTTATCAACTAATGTGC
>CAJQGZ010000050.1 GCA_905478065.1 uncultured bacterium
GCATATAACGTTGCTCAAACTGGCACCCAAGAAGGGGCTGGAGTCACTTCCACTCCTGATAATTTTAATATTAAAGATCTAAATCGCGTTCAAAGTGTAAATTATTCTTTTAACGTAGCTCGTCAGGACGTTAACCAATTTGGAGAGCTTGCGGCTATTGATCAGTGTATTGTAGAGGCTCCCACAGTTTCTCTTGACGCTTCTTATTATTTAGCTGATTTTACAAATGAACATCGTTTAGGACTTTATGTCACCCAGAGTGGGGAAGGTACAAAATATGGAGGAGCGAATGCTTCATCTAATATAGCCAGACATCCAGTTGGCGATCAAACAGTAGACGCTAGCGGTATATACCAGTCTGCTATTACCAATTTAATAGACAGTACTACAACCGCTTATCAGAAAAATTATTTTATTCTAACTGCTAAAGAAGGTAAGGATGCTAACATTAATAGTCCTACCGGTGTTCCTTTGGCTAATTCTGGGAATTACGAAAGTATTATTGGTGTCGGTAATGGATTTTTATCTTCTTACTCTACCGAAGGAGCTGTTGGGGGTATGCCTACCGTATCAATTAGCGTAGAAGGTCAGAATATGAATTTTGTTAACTTGCCCTATACAACAGGCTTAGGACCGGGTCACGGAGCAGGTCAAGGATACAGAACTTCAGGCTCCGCTAGAGGTAACTCTCTGGCAGCTTTAGCAAGTTCTTCTTTAATAGGTCTCTCTGGGGAATCCCCTGCTGTTAATCCTGTAAACGGCACAAAATATGGTGACCCAGTATGCTTACCCATTCCAACCGGTAACGCTTCGGGTAAGCTCATGGGGAACATATCAACTTTACGTCCCGGTGATATTACGTTAACGCTGGCAAAACAAACTGGTAATGCAATAACTTTTGCGGCGACTGGAGAAAATACTTCTGAACCAACTAACCGTATGGATTCTCCTGATTATGCAGGTGCTAGCATAGCTGATGCTCACATCCAAAGTTATACTATTGGGTTTGATTTATCCAGAAGCCCTATTCAAAAACTGGGGGTTAAATATGCATTTGCCCGACCAGTGGATTTCCCTGTTAATGTGAGTTTAAGCGTAGACGCTATTGTTTCAGATCTTACAACTGGATCTTTAGCTGATATTATTGATTGTGATCATTCTTTTGACGCTAGAGTTACCATGAGGGACCCGGGGTGTGAAACTGACCCTAAACCAATTGTTTGTAATTATATTGTTAAAGGCCTGAAGCTGGACAGTGAGTCTTATTCTTCTGATATAGGGTCAAACAAAACCGTTACTTTGGACTTTTCAACTCAAATTGGAGGGCCAACACAAAAAAATAAAGGTATATTTATGAGTGGTTATCATAACCCCGATGTACTAACAACAAGTGGAACTAATTAAAAAAATTTAAAGGATTAATAAAATGGCAAGAACAAGAGTAATTTATCAAAGTGAAGCAGTTTACTGCAGTCAGAACGTCGCCTTTGACGCAGAGCAAAGGGGAGCCGGAGCTATTAAACAATTGAGTAGAGTACAAAGTGCTAACTATTCATTTTCAGTAGCTCGTCAAGATGTTAACCAATTTGGCAATCTAGCTGCGATTGATCAGATCATTACGGAAAGTCCGACGGTCTCTTTCGATACGAGCTATTACCTAGCGAATTTTAGTAATGAAGCTCGATTAGGTTTTAGCGTAACAGCAAGTGGAGACGGGGTAACCCCGACTTTTGCTTCTTGTATTGAAAATATCATTGATAGTTCCACTAACGATTATCAAAAAGATTATTATATGCTTACCACAAAAGAAGGTAAGGATGCTAATGATAATACTACCACAGGAGATTTTTCATATGGTTCTAGTATAATCGGTATAGGAAATGCGTTTCTTAGTTCTTATTCATCAGAAGGAGCTGTTGGTGGATTACCTACTGTTTCTGTCAGTGTCGAAGGGCAGAATATGAACTTTGTAAATTTGCCCTATGCGCCAACTGGAGGCAACGTTACTGGAGCTGGTCAAGTTTTAGATGGTAGTCGAAACACTTTGAGAATTTCTGGAGAAAACCCTGCTGTAAACGCTACAGATGGTGAAAAAATTGCTTTGCCTATCGAACTTCCAGTACCCAAAACAAACGTGAATGCAACCGTGGGGAACGAGATTACTACATTACGCCCCGGTGATATTACTTTAACGTTAGCAAAACAAACTGCAACTAATAATACTGCTACCACTTTATGGAAAAGTACTTCTGCGGGTAACAACATGGATAGCCCCGATTATGCAGGTACAAGTATAGATGACTCTCATATTCAAAGTTATAACATTAGTTTTGATCTAAGTCGATCACCAATTCAAAAACTAGGAAATAGGTTTGCTTTTGCAAGGTCTATTGATTTTCCTGTTAATGTTAGTTTGAGTGTAGACGCAGTTCTTTCTGATTTAACCACTGGATCTTTAGCTGATATCATTAATTGTGACCATAAGTTTGATGCAAAAATTAGCTTAAAAGAGCCAGAATGCGCGCCGGGAGCTGTTAAAAATGTAGTTTGTAATTACATTTTAAAAGGTTTAAAACTTGATAGTCAGTCGTTTTCTTCAGATATCGGATCTAACAAGACCGTTACTTTAGATTTCAGTTCTCAGGTTGGTGGTCCTGACCAATTCGATCATGGGATATTCATGAGTGGTTTTAACAGTGCTTAGAATTTAAATTAAGTCTAACAAAACGACCTCTGCGTAGCGGGGGTCGTTTTTTTTTATACTTTTATAACTCTTTTCTATATGATATAAAGTACAAGGTATAAGGTATGTCTAAGGAAGAAGGTCCGGAAAAGGATATTATTAATAATTTTTTTGCGTTTCAAACAAAACGTAAAATTACCAATCTTTACAAACAGTTTTTCT
>CAJQGZ010000051.1 GCA_905478065.1 uncultured bacterium
ATCGGTTTATGCTCGTTTTTATCCATGCAAATTATTTTATAATAATCTTCTAATATTACATCGTCTATATGCATTGAGGACTCTTTTGGACGAATTGGTTTAATATTAAAAGACTCAAGATGTTCTAACGCTGGATAATATATTTCTCTATAACTAAAGTCACCTACTCTTAGACCAGCGGAAAACGCGCGATATTCTTTATTATCTTGAATGGCTAGATGATTAAAAACTTCCTCAGCAAATCTGCTACGATGAATATTAGCAGTACATACAAATAATATTTTTTTCATGGTAATTACTCTTCCTTATTTTGCAAAAATCAGTTTTTTCATCGATGAAATATTACTTGTTTTAATTTTGTAAAAATATATTCCTGATGAAACAATCTCATTAAAATTATTCGTCCCATCCCATTTTAAAACAGTAGACCCGGCATTCTGATAACCCACAAATAAACTTTTTATGATTCTTCCATTTATGTCAAAAATATTAACAGATATATTTTCAGGATTAATTAGAGTAAAAGGAATCTGTGTTTGACCATTAAATGGATTTGGAAAATTTTGACCTAATTTGAATGTGACTGGTTGAAAATCCTTTTCAATCGATAGATAGTTCAATATTATAGCATTAATATCATTTGGAATTCCTGATGTTATATTTTCTTTGAAAACAATTTCGCCATTTGAGTTTGTAATAAATAAGTCTCTCTGAGAAGCATTCCAATCGTTCCAAATCAAGTAGGGAGAACTGTCAACACAAATTGGGGCACTACCTTGATTTACCCAATTATCAATACCCCCAACCCAAGAAGATTTGCTCACGCCAATCAGTTCTACTTCATAACCTTCTTGTTTTAAGTCTTCATTAATTTCATTTAACTCACCAAACCTGGTAGTACAAGTTCCTCATGTAAAGGCACCAAAATAATGAAGCACAACTTTTCCATCGAAAAATAACGGCCCGACATTCATACCATAAGTGGATGAACTAGGATTTTGATCTAGAAGTGAATACGAGTCCTGACCAGTTAAAATTGATAGCATAATTAATGATTTAACTATGTATTTATTTATCATATACAAAAGTAGGTTATTTTAGTTCAAACAGTAAAAACAATTAATTAAACATTCTATAAAGATAAATACGGTTAAGAATGTTTTATTCAAAAATAATTTGATCTATATCTGACATTCTCTACAATAATAGAGTCTTCTTGAATTCTGCACAGATTTGATTACTTTATTGCTACAATTGAAACAAGGCTGGTCTTTTCTTCCAAAAACCATATGACGGATTAATCTGAAATTGAAAATATTTCCAAATTTCTTTGAAAAATCATCTTTATCAATTGTATTTCCTTTTTGGTGGTAAGCTCTCATACTTATGCACTTTATAGAGTTAGATAAATTATATATTTGATCTGCATCTAAATCAGAAGGTCTAATCGT
This sequence comes from uncultured bacterium, assembly GCA_905478065.1. GTDB lineage: Bacteria > Fidelibacterota > Marinisomatia > Marinisomatales > UBA1611 > TMED80. The sequence continues at coordinate 1,452 of CAJQGZ010000051.1, forward strand.
TGGTAAAAGACCACTAAAGAACAATATCTCAGAACGAAGGTAGTTTCCTAGCCCAGCAATAAAATTTTGATTTAATAAAAGTCCCCCCAGGTTTCTATTTCTAAACTTTTTTGATTCTAATTGATTAGCAATGGTTTCAATCGTTACAAAGTTATTTAAAACATCAGGTCCTAAGTTTTTGATATAATGATGCGTGTTCTCTTTTTCTGTTTCAAGTAATACAATATCAGTGGCAGACCATAACCTTGCAATTTTTTTACTGGTTTTGTATTCAATTCTTAATTTTCTATTATGTTTAACAATAGTGTCTGTAAGATTTACGGTCCATTTCCCATATAATTGATTATGCGTCATTATACTCTTACCAATGTTTAGTCTGGTAATAATTGTTTTCCCTAATGAAGATACGTCTATTACTTTTATACCTTTTAGCTTGTTAAGATTATCAAGACTTGGATGCAAGAACTGGTAAGAAATTAGATCTTTTTTTTTGATTGCTTTTGATAAGCCATCAGCCATTCTTCGAGTTTCTGGACCCTCAGGCATAAATTAAAAATCCTTCATTATCTATAAACATGACTACTATCTAATGGGGCCATACCGCCACTTTTTTTACTTAAAAAAAAACTAGTTGATAATAATATTTTTATCAAGATTTTAAGATCAGATGTCATCAGTTTTTTACAAATTATTCTCGCAATATGAATGCAAAAATATTTGAATAATTTTGGCTTAAATATGTACAATTTGTCTAAGTATTTTGAACATAATTAAATAATAACGACTATATGAATAATCAAAAAGAACTCACTTTTTTAAAAAAGATTAATATGCATAAAGACTTAGTTCAATTCGTAAAAAATCAAGAAATTAAATACGGCAGCAGTGCACAAACGAAGAGCCTTTTAGATAGACTCAGCAGTTGGGGAGTAGAATTGAGAAAAAGATCACTTTATTACGATATGTAACAACGAATGAAAATTATAAAAAAAAATCTAATGTATTTAATATGCTTTCTAAAGAATTTTTAACTGAAAGAGGACATTGTTGTGGCAATGGATGCTTTATGTGCCCTTACTCTCCGAGGCATTTAGAAAATAATACTAGACTTATGTCAAAAGAGGAATGGGAAAAACACCGCTCAAGAAGTTTTTAGACTTATCTCCAATCATAAAACTCATTGTTTTATCTTTCATAATTATTATTTATTTAATCATAATTATGAAATTAGTGGATTTTTAGTTTTAAGAATATCTTAACCCTAGTTGCATAAGCTTAAATGGACTTCTTGGTTCATCATGTCCACTTTCTTTATTTCAACCTGTAATTCATCGCCAACTTTATACGTCTTGTTTGAAAATTGCCCAACTAAGGCATGCTTGTTTCGAGCTAACCTATATCTATCATGTTTAAGATACGATTTCGACAAAATAGCTGTGAAATTTGCCTCATTTATATTTACACGTATAAATTTTTTAGATAAACTCTCAATCGTGCACGAAAAAGTTTTTTCTTGATTTAATTTTATATATTTCAACTTTTTCAATCGATTGTATTCATTTTCTGCGTTTTTAGATTTTTGCTCATTATAATTTATTTTTTTAATAACTTCCTCGATAGGGACGGAATAATCAGTTTTTTCATTCCTCAAAACTTTTTTTAACAACCTATGACAATGTAAATCAGCATATCTTCTTATAGGAGAAGTGAAGTGAATGTATGTATCAAATGATAAACCATAATGTCCTTTATTCGTTAGGCTATAATCAGCTCTTTTAAGATTTTTTAAAATTAACTTTGAGAAGACTCTTCTTTTTTTTTCTGATTTAATTGAAGTAATAAAATCATTGAAATTTCTAGGCTTATTTGAAAAAGCACTGATTAGCGACTCTATTTTTAAGAAAGATCTTCTGCTTGGCATATCATGATTACGAAAGATTGGAAAACTTTTTGACGATAGTAATTTTGCCGCATACTTATTTGCCAGCAACATACACTCTTCAACCATGGCATGTGAGACACTTTGTTTTTTATCAACTATTCTGACAGGGTAGCCACTTTGATCAAATTCAAACGTACTTTCACCACCTGAGAGGTTCAAGGCTCCGTCTTCTAACCTTTTTGACCTCAGCTTCTTGTGCAGTTCAAAAAGTAAAAATATATCTTCATGCTTTTTTATATTATCACTTTTGCTTAGTAATTCATTTACTTGTCCATAGGTCATTCTGTTTTTATTCTTCATAATACTAAGATTTGCATGTTGGCTTACCACATCGCCATCTTTAGTTAGTTCAAAGTATAATGAAACTGCTAATCGCTTTTCGTTTGGGACTAGAGAGCAATATTTAGTTGCTAATTTATCTGGCAACATGTGATATGACTTTTCAGGGAAGTAATAAGAGTTACTGTTTTGCAATGCCAAACTATCAATGCGCGAGCCCTCATCAACAAACGCCGTAACATCAGCGATATGAATAATAAGTTCATAAATATTTTTTTGGAGTTTTATTGAAATCGCATCATCAAAATCTTGAGCATCATCTGGATCAATACTGAATGTATTTAAGTGAGAATAGTCTGTCCTATGTTTCTGTTCTGAAATAAAATCATTTAAATTAATATTCATTAACCCGCTATCTTTATTGAATAATCCATTAATTAGATACTTGTTGACTATATATAAATGATCCGCTAATGGGTCATCTGGCTGTGCAATAACTTTATTTATTTGTGCATGGGCATAGGGCCCACGCTCATTCCAATCTACTATATCAACCTTAACAACAGTTAAATCAGCTAATGGTTTCGGTTGTTTGATTAACTTTATTTTTTTCGGCTGATTTGGGAATACAATTATAAAAGTTTTTTTTCCTTCATTATGTACTCTACCTGTAAAAGTATTGTTTCTTCGTTCTAAGATCTGAACGACTTTTGCTTTTTTAAAAGAAGAATTATACGATTTTTGAACCGTATACTTTACCTCATCTTGATCAAAGGCACCGTTAAGATATTCTTTTGAAACAAAAACTTTATCGGATTTATCATTTGTACTATATAT
>CAJQGZ010000052.1 GCA_905478065.1 uncultured bacterium
TAGAAGATAACTTCATGCTCCCCATCAGGAACGAAAACAGAGCGCAATATATGATTTGTTTGGTAAATATCAGACGGAATACCATCAATCTTACATTTCCAGCCAGGACTATAATAAACCTCAGACAAAACTAGAAGTCCACCACCAATTGTTTTGCAATTAATTATTATTTCATTTGGAGAGTTCTTTATAATTTTTGAATTACCACCTTTATAATTGATTAAATCAGGTCCGTCATAATCTAAAACTGTGGCAGTTTCATTCGGTCTAAAAGACATATCCATTATTGATAAAAGTGATGATTTTTGACTTTTGACAGATTTTATATCTCCAACAACCCATGACCTAGGTAGAACATCTAAATTTTCATATAGATTATTATTTCCTTCAATTTTTTTGAATGCTTTATTTTCTATTTTTTTATTTGTAACAATATATTTCACATTCAACATATTAAGAATTACTGGCCTACGGAAGCCACCAATATCCATTAAATCTTGATAATGCCTTAATTTAATAGCATGGTACCCTCCAATGCTTTGAATATTCCAATATCCATATTTTGTAGCTGTAATTTCATCTGCGGGGAAAATTCGGTATAAATTAGTATCAGCTTTCATATATTTTATATCTTGAGTCGGAATGAATTGATTTTTCATACTTTTAGAATCTTTGAGAGATAAGAACTCATTATTAACAATCCATAAATCAATAAGGAGAATAGATATAAAAAGAAATGCAAGCCCCCCCTTTGAAATTTTATTTTTCGAATAAAGAAAAATTATAGTTAATGCTCCAAAACAAATTAATAATGCCAAAAGGATACCCTTATTAAAAAGCTCGAGCCGAAGATCTTTAACTAAATCAATATAATGAATGAACCTATTATCTCCTGGACTGGAAAAGGATAAAAGACTTTGTCCAAATAAAAAGAAAATAATACTAAAGAAAATAAACACTCCAAATACCTTTAAAGAGTTATTAAATATTTCTTTTTTATATTTGTTATTAATTATCTTATCAAGACAAATTGCAGCAATCATGGGCATTGTAAGAGAGAGCATCATATAAATCATTGAAGGCACTCTAAATTTTGAGAAGAAAGGTGCGAACTCAAAAAGTGGCTTATAAAACAATGGTAAATGACTACCAAATCCAATTACTAAAAGGATAAAAGAAATAGTCCATAAAATCACTTCGGTACTATTCTGTTCTTTATACTTTAAATAATACCATAAACTAAAAAAAGATAGAATAACAATTAATAGACCCAAGTAATGAGTCGATTGAGTAAATGGCATATACCCCCAATAAGAAGCCTGTTTCATGAATTTTCTAGGCTCAGATTTATTTTTTACTGAAAAATTCTGTAAACCATAATAGTAAGGATAAATAAATGAAATAGTCTCCAATGGGTGAAAGGACCACTGTGTAGCATAGTCCCAAGTTGTTCCCTTCTTAGTATCATCAGTTTGATCTAAGACAGAAGTTGAGCCTCTATTTGATTCACCCTGGAATTCATATATGTCGTAATAAGGATCCGATACCATCAAAAATGAAATAATGATAGAACTTGTTAAAAATAAGATATCTTGGATGGTGTTTTTATAATTAAGCTTCTTTTTTATTAAACGATATACCGCATCTACAAACCACCATAAACCTATAACCATCCATGTATAATAGTATATTTGAGGGTGATTAGTCCATAATTGCAGCGCTGATACAACGCTTAATAACAAAATAGATTTTATTGAACGATTACTAAACATATATAGAGCACAGAGGACAAGAAATGGTGTAAATGCACCTGCCATTATTTTATTATTATGACCAGCATTAATGAGCCCAAAGGCATATGGCGTCAAAGCATAAGCTAGTCCGCCAAATAAGCTTGCGTTATATGATACTTTTAAAAACTTAAGTAAGAAAAAAAGTCCTATCCCCCCGAGAGACAAATAAAACCATAACTTAACTCCAATATTTAAATAAATTAATCTCAACAGAGGTTCTAACGGATGACCTGGGGTGTAAATATATCCGCCATAGGATGGTAATCCAGAAAATAGGTTTGGGAACCAATGGGGAAACGCACTTTCACTAGTTGTGCTTATCCACTCCTTTATTGGTTCGTGTGCTACCATATCACTTGCTAATGGTATCTTATTATAAATAATTAAGTCATGAAGAAAAATAAATGAAATAATAGGTATGATTAACCATATGTATTTTTTATTCATAATTAAGCTATACTTTCTTGAAGATGGGAAACCAAACATACTTGACCCCATTCATTAACATATATTTTGTCAATATACTCCTCATCTAGTTTTTTATTAGGTATATATGCTTTTGTTACAATTTTCATAAAGAAAAAATTTCTTAATTTAATTATTCTAGAAACCATGTTAGTTTTGGTTAAGCGTCAACATAATATACCTTAAGACTATAAAACTTTTTAAATAAAATGATTATCCATTTATTTGAATATTAAAATTTATCTTGCAAGAGGACTTTCTTCTAAAAGCATATTGAATATTTGAGATAATTGTTTTGATTGTTCTATGCGACTAAATTTGTTAAGCAAGGTTTGACCATTATGATTATTAATTAAAAGAGAATTAAAATCGATTTCATCATTAATACCATAGACATGTTGATATCCTAAATCCATCAGTATTCTGGAAGACTCAGAGTTTTTTTTACCAATTAAAATGATTTCAGTCCCGCTAGCAATATACTCAAATAACTTGCCTGTAATTATACCATGATTTTTTTCTAAATCTGGAATCACCACAAATAAGATATCAGAATTAATCATCTCATTGATTGCTGAGGAATGTTCAACATAAGGCATAATTGATAAATATTGATTAAAACTGTTTTTAATTGCATAGCTCTTAATTGAACTGTGAACATTACCTATACATTTAACAAAGATTGGCTTTTCATTATTTAATCGATTATAGTTTTTAACGGAATTAAAAAGCCCTTTAGGATTTTGAGACTTAGATAATGTTCCAATATGTGAAATCATTATATTTTTTCTTTTTAATAATTTTTTACTCTTTTTATTATCAAAGTCTTTAGGATCATATCCATTGTATATAACCTCAGATTTGCCATTAACATATTTATTTTGATTTAATAATGATAAAACTCCATTACTTACCGTTATTAAATAATTACAATTACGTAAAACTAATTTTTCAAGATAATTGTCAAAAAAAGAAATTATTTTATTTCTTGGATTTTCAATATAATAAAAACTATCCACCCAAGGGTCTCGAAAATCAGTCACCCATTTAATTCCAGTTTTTTTTGCTAATGAATTTCCAATTAAGTGAACAGAATGAGGAGGCCCACTTGTAAAAATCATATCAATATTATTATCATTAATAATTTTTTTTGCAGCTTTAATTGCCCCGAGATACCAACCAATTCTTCCATCTGGTATAATCAAATTAAATCTAATCCACCTAGCTAACCTTAGGATTAGATTGTCACTACCACCAGGACTTATTTGATGCGATGGGACTTTTTTTTTACCTGAAAATTTTTTAAATATTGAGTATAAAGAGAAACCTTTTGCTTTAATACAAACTATATCATTTACCTCTTTCAATAGCGAATTATCAAAAGCGGGAAACTCTCCATCCTCTACAGTCAATACAATAGGATTCCAACCATAATCCGGAAGATATTTGCAAAATTTAAGGACTCGCTGAACACCACCTCCCCCACTAGGAGGCCAATAATAAGAAATTATTAATACATTTTTCATGTTTAATAAAAATTTCTTTGAAATCCAGAAAATTCTTTATGCTTCAAGATATATCTTTTTATATATGCAATAATAAAACCTAAACCATATCCAAAAATTTGAAAGGGCATTACCATTAAAAGGAGGGCCACGACTTTAAACGTTTTCTCTTTAAAACCACCGATTATAGAAACAAGTATTAAACTACAAATCAAAATAATTAAGTATGGTGCAAATGTAATGGGGTATACTGTAGCTAATAATATTATTAAACCTGCAATTATAGTAAGAATTGATGGCATAAAATGAATTGGCTCAATCATACTTGAATCTCTTTTCGCTAAGTTTATTCTAGCTACACCTGAATTATAAACCTGTTTAAAAAATTTAAATAGCGAAGTTCTACGACGGTGATAAACAATAGCCCGTTCCAATAACTTTATATTTGAGCCACTTTTATGCACTCGATTACTTAATTCAATATCTTCTCCAAATCTAAGTGAACTAAATCCTCCAATTTTTAAAAATATTTTTTTTTTAATACCCATATTATGAGTTCTCGGATAAAATTTTGCAATCATTTTACTATTATGACCTCTGATACCTCCAGTAGTAAAGAAGGAGGTCATAGAAAAATTTATAGCTTTTTGAATGGGTAAAAAATCATCTTTTGCCATATCTGGACCACCAAAAGCATCAAAATTGTCTTTTTTATATGATTCGTAAATATGTTTTAACCAATTTTTATCGGCTTCACAATCAGAATCAGTGAATACGATAAGTTCTCCACTTGAACTCTCAACTGCTTTGTTCCTTGCAAAACTAGGACCAAGATTTTTTTGAAAAATATAAATAATATCAAACTGAACATCCATTTGCCACTTTTTAATATGCTCCTCTGTTCCATCAGTAGAACCATCATCACAAATTATCATCTCAAAATACTTAGGCTCTAAAGTTTGGTCATTCAGCGAATTAATCAAATGAGCTAACTCATCTTTGCGGTTGAATGTAGGAGTGACTATACTAATTGCAGGTTTTAAGAGCGACATTTAGTATCACAATACATTGTTTTATTTGATATCCTTGATTCTATCTTCTTTACCTTGACTAAAGCGTGCAATTATTTCACCTAGCAGCCCAATAGAGAAAAACTGGATTCCAATTATTATTAATATAACTCCCAGTAATAGAAGTGCAATATGTTTTGAAAAAGGCTCAAGTAAAACGAATTTGTAATAGATGACCATTAATTCAACAAAAAAGCCAGCTATAAAAGTTGCCAACCCGATTGAACCAAAGAAATGCAATGGTTGCTGAGTATATTTATTAAGAAATAAAATAGTAAGAAGATCAAAAAACCCGTGGAATATTCTTGAACCTCCATATTTAGTTTCACCATATATTCTAGGCCGATGATTAACAACGATTTCGGATACTGAAAAATTCATTTGTCCTGCTAAGGCAGGTATGTAACGATGCCTGCCACCAAAAACCTCTATAGACTTTATTACAGAACTGCGATAAGCCTTCAAACCACAATTAAAATCATGTATCTTAACACCGGTTAGTACTCTGGTCACAAAATTAAAAATTTTTGATGGGAATGTTTTTGTCCACGGGTCATATCTTTTTTGTTTCCAGCCTGATACGAGATCATAACCCTCATCTAACTTGTTTATAAGATTAGGAATTTCGTTTGGGTCGTCTTGCAAATCCGCGTCCATCGTTATAATTATTTCGCCAGATGCGTATTTAAAACCTTCAGACAACGCAGCTGACTTACCAAAATTTCGATAAAAGCTAATTAGTTTTACTCTCTTATCTTCATTGGATAAATCAATTATAGCTTTTTCCGATTTATCTGATGAACCATCATTAATAAAGATAATTTCATATTTTTTTTGATTTTTAAGAGCTGCTGATATTTGCATATACAGTTCTTTAATTGATTCTTGCTCATTGAAGACTGGTATTACTACAGAAATTTTCATAATTAGCCTAATATTATATTCCAATATTTTCTTAAATCTATAAAATCAATACTTGGAATTCTTGATTTTATTATAATCAATAACTCACTTCTATTTGTACCGTCAGAAAAAATAGCTTTATTCAATAAAGGATCATAAGGATTACTTTTTTCCAATATAATTTTGGCATTATCAAACCCTAAAGAATCTATATAATCAAAGGAAATATTTTTGCCCCATAAAAAGTGCGTTAAATCAATAGGTTGTAAAAAAGATAAAACAGGAAGTAAATCATTAATTTGCGAGTGATTATATTTTTTATTTTCTATCAAATTCCAGGCATTAGCAGAATCAGATGTTAACGCAAGCAGAAGAACTTTTCTTCCTAAAAAATCACTAAACTGAAAAAAAGAGCTATCATTTTGCGCTAAAAAATCAAATGATAATTGACCACTAAAATTACCAATGCTTGATATCGTTCCTCTACCACTACAAGAGACAAATTGAATTATTTCTTTTTCTTGGTTTACTTTTAATATTGATTGGTTTTGCATTCTGATACAGCCAGAGAAAAAAACAAGAAAGAATATTATCAGCATAAACTTCATTCTATTTTTATTTTTTGCTGTATGGAAAGGCTATCTCCTCCAATATTGATTGCTTGCATATAAATTAGATTAGCCTTAGAAATTTGATCTGTTGCCTTTAAAATATCTGCTAAATGCTCAACTATAACAGGATTTTCAGCATCTATACTATATGATTTTTGAACATGTTCTAACGCTTTTTCATATTGTTCTAAATTATAATAAATCCAGCCTAAAGTATCTAGGTAAGGCGCTGAACCTGGTTCAATTCTCGTTGCAATCAATGACATTTCTAAAGCAAGCTCTAAATTCGCTTTTCTTTCAACTAAACTATATGCAAAATTGTTGTATGCTTGAGCATCAGTTGAATCAGAGTTAATTAAGTCAAAGTATAAGCTATCCGACTTAATCCAAACGCCCGTTTGATCATAAATCATTGCTAAAGTATGCTTACTTGTTCTAGATTGAGGATAAATTTTTAAAGATTGTTTTAAATATTTTTCAGCATTAGACAAGTCTTTTATCTGAAAATACGAAGTTCCAAGCAAGTATAATGCAGAGTAGTTATTATCATATTTATATATCACCGGCTCAATATATTTAATTGCTTTATCAGGCATATCATTATTTAAGGATATAATTGCAGCGTTTATGTATCCTGATGGGGCATCTGAAAATTCATTCAATAATATTCTATTAAAAATATCGGCATCTATAAAATTTTCAGTTTCTAAATACATGGATACCAGCCGTTCAACAATATTAATGTTTGCACTATCTGGGTTATGTATTTCAACAAGGAGCTTAATAGCTTCATCTACTTTATTTAATTCCTGCATTATAGCGCTTTTTTCTAAACTGAGTTTTATAGATTTACCATTGATCCTCTCTAGCTCAGCAATTGCTTTCAATGTACTGTTATAGTTTTTATTATATGCTGTTATTTGCTTATACGTTAACCAGTAACTATTATTATTCGGCTCAAATTGAACTAACAGTTTGCATACACCTTCAGCTTTTTTAAATAATTCAGCTGTAAGGCAAACTTGCATGGCATTTTCAAGAGCTTTAAAATTTTGAGGGTTTATCCTATAAGCATCTAGAAAGAAATCTATAGATTTAATCCACTGTTGTTGTATCTTGGCGATATCACCTAATATTGAAAGATAATCATCATTGTCTTGATCAAGGTGGCTCAAAACTAAAAATTGATTCTCTGCTTCAATATAATTTCTGCTTAATAAATATAATTGTCCTAACATTGCTCTACTACTTATATCCTTGGGATCAAGGTCAATTGCAATTTTAAGATGATTTTCAGCGCGCTTTGCTCTTCCAAGTCTTCTGTATGCATCAGCTATAGATACATGAATAGTTGATGCATTTGGATCGATACTAATAGCATCTTGAAATTCTAAAACAGCTAAAGCATAATTACCTTGATTCAGCAAAAACTCGCCCTGCATAAAATGATGGATTGCGAGATCTTTACTATTTACATCATCACTCTGCAGGCTCGAAGTAGCAATAAAATTTGTTAACATGATAATAAAATAAAATTTATATGGTTGAGCATTCATAGTTTAGCTCATTATTTTACTGTACACCGTGACATCGTTTCCACCATTATCTTTTGTTTTATAAAGACCTTCGTCAGCAAATTGTATTAAATCTTTTAATTGGTCTGAATCACTTGGATACTCAGATAGACCACAGCTAATAGTCATATTTATACTACTATCATCCATGGTAAAATTATATTCCTCAATATTTTTAACGATTCTTTTGGCAACAGTTAATGCTGCCTCGGTGTTTGTATTAACCAAAACTACAGCAAACTCTTCACCACCATACCTAGCAACGAGATCAATGCTACGTACGTTTTTCTTTATAATATTAGAAGTAGTTCTAATAACATAATCACCATAAGGGTGTCCAAGTGTATCATTAATTCTTTTAAACTTATCAAGATCAAAAATTAAGAATACTAAACGATGTTGAAAACGTCTAGCTCTTTCTATCTCTTCTCTGGCTCTATCTATATAAGTTTTATGATTGAGTAGCCCAGTGAGACCATCTTTTATTGCATTTTCATACATATTCTGATATTCGATATGCCAAAGCATATTGGATTGGATAGCTTTACAAATTAATGATAATAACTTTTCATCATTTTCATTAAAAACCTGACTATTAAAACGTTCTATCAATATTGCACCCCAAATTTTATCATTAAGAATGATTGGAAAACCTAAAAAATTATTTTCGGGTTCATTATTTTGTTCAGAAGATGAAAACCTAAATAAATTATATTTATTGTTAGAACTATTAATTTTACAATTTTTAACATAGGGCAACCCATTTATTGTCCCATTAATATTAAAATGATTATCCTGAGGTAAATATTTTTTGATACCATCAATCAATTTTATATTTGCATTATTTGAATCTGCCTCGCGCATAGAAAAGGTCAAACAATCATACTTGAAAAAATAATGAATTAAATTTCTATATTTATTCAATATATCAGATTCAGAATGTTTAAAATTTATTTGTGTAATTAAATCAAATACTCTAGACTGGTTCTCTTTTTTGTTAATTGTCTTTTCTAGTGCATCTAAGTCTAAAATCTCTAAAGATATTATCGCTGCTAAGTGTTCAATCATTAACTGATCATTTGGGTTTAAATCACTAAAGTGATCCAAGTGAACAACCAGCAATCCAGTTAGGAAACCATTTAAAA
>CAJQGZ010000053.1 GCA_905478065.1 uncultured bacterium
AGAAAATGGCAGGAGTTCAGTCAGAACTCTCAGATATTATGGTAGATTCTGAATCTGGGGGTCGAATGGCCAAAGTGAAAATCAATGGGCCGTTAGAATTTTTAGAACATATCGATAAGGAATGCTTAAAAGAAGATAAAGAAGTAGTTGAAGATTTGATTATTTCGGCTGTCAATAAAGGTATATCTAAAGCTCAAGCAGCAGCGAAAGAAAAAATGAGCTCAGTTACTGGAGGCATGCTTTCAGGTCTCAATTTACCAGGCCTCTAAATGCCATTATATCCTAAACCTGCTAGCCTGCTAATAGACCAATTATCAAAGTTACCAGGTGTTGGCAAAGCAACAGCGCAAAGATTAGCTTTTTTCATACTTAAATCTGATAGTCATGATAATATTATTTTAGCTAATGCTATAAAAGAAATAAAAGAAAAGATAAGATTTTGCAAAGATTGTGGTATCATGGCTGAATCAGAGGTTTGTACTATATGTTTAGACCGTAGTAGAGATAGTTCTCTGATTTGTGTTGTTGAAGAGCCTCAAGACATTTACTCCTTTGAAAAAACTAATTCATTTAAAGGTAGATATCATGTTTTAGGTGGTGTTTTGTCTCCATTAGATGGTATAGGGCCAGATGAATTGAATCTTGAAAGCCTTTATAATAGAATTAAAGGTGGTATGGAAGTGATTTTGGCGACAAATCCAAGCGTAGAGGGCGATACTACCTGTTTATACTTATCACAAAAGTTGGAGAAGTTAGGTGCTACTGTAACACGCTTAGCAAGAGGTATTCCTGTCGGTAGTGACTTAGAATATATGGATGAACTTACTCTTGTTAGAGCGATGGAAGGCAGGACATCGATATGAACTTGCCAAACTTATTATCGCTTATAAGAATTATATTAACACCTCTTTTTATTATTTTATTGTTCTCCAATGTTCCGAATGCAAAATTTTTTGCTCTATTAGTATTTGCAATTGCAGCTATAACGGATGCTTATGATGGTTACCTTGCCAGAAAATATAATCAAATTACTCCAGAGGGTAAATTTTTAGATCCCTTAGCTGATAAGATACTAGTTTTGTCCGCATTTATTTCTTTTGCTTTTATTGGAATAATTGATTTCTGGATGGTTGGAGTTATTATTTTTAGAGATTCATTCATTACAGGCTTGCGCTGGATTATTTCAAATAGAGGTTTTGAATTTGTTACTACAAATATATCTAAATACAAAACAGCCTTACAATTAACTCTAATTATTTTGACTTTAATTTTTTTAACTTTTGAAGGGTTGAGTATTGTCGAGTTAACACCTACGTTAAATTTAATTAGGCATTACAACATTATATATATTCTTACTTTGCTTACAGCTATATTTACTGCATATACAGGAGTTGTGTACTTATACACGAATAGAATTATAATTAAGGAATTTATGAAAAATAGTTAATGAATAAAGTTTCAGAAATAATATCAACAGTTTTTTATATAGGTAGGTTGCCCTTTGCTCCTGGGACTTGGTGTAGTTTTGCAGCTTTTTTAGCATGGTTTTTTCTTCGCTTTTATATTGAAGGAGTATTTATTCTTTATGCTAGTCTAGTATTGTTTTTTATAGGTGTTGCTGTATCTACCATTCATGCTGAATATCTTAAAGATGAGGACCCTTCAGAAATTGTTATAGATGAATGGGTTGGTCAATGGATAGCGCTGTGGATGGTACCACATTCTTTTATTTGGGGTTTTGTATCATTCTCTTTTTTTCGAATATTTGATATTTTTAAGCCAGGACCCGTACAATCAATGGATGATATAAAATCAGGGACAGGTATTATGATGGATGATGTTATTGCAGGGATTCTTGCACTCCTGGTAACGCAAAGCCTATTTTATTTTATCGGATGAGGGTCGCAGTATTAACGATTGGAAATGAGCTTTTATCCGGAAAGACAGTAAACACCAATGCAAGCTGGATAAGCAATATCCTTAGTTCAGAGGGTGCAAGTATTAATCGCCATTTAACTATTCCTGATGAAAAAGAGGCTATAATAGATGGCTTAGATTTGCTATTTAAATCAAAAATAGATTTAATTGTTTGCACTGGGGGTCTTGGACCGACTGATGATGACATTACAAGAGAAGTAGTATTTGACTATTTTGGAAGTGAAGAAGTTTTTGATGATAGCTATTGGAATTATTTATCAGATAAATTTTTAAATGCTGGATATCAGTTGTTCGAAAGTAGCAAGTCGCAAGCTATTATTCCTAATAATGGGGATATTATTCCAAATGATCTAGGTTCTGCAAGGGGACTACTTTATAAAAAAAATAATACAACGCTAATGGTTCTGCCAGGTGTGCCAATGGAAATGAAAGGTATGGTATCTCATTCAATAATTCCTTGGGTTAAAAACAAAATAGTTTCAAAAATATATTCTGTTAATTTGCGAACAACAGGAGTTCCAGAATCCGTTTTATTTGAAAAGGTAAAGAAAATTGATTTTAATTCCGAATATCTAAATGTTGGATATTATCCTTCTCTGTATGGTGTAGATTTACGTATTTCACATACGGATAAAAAATTACTTGATCAATTTAGAAATTTAGTTTATCAATCTATTAATAAGTATATTTATACGGTCGGTAATGAAAGCATAGAATATGTTTTAGTAAGTGAATTATTAAATCAAAGACTTACAATATCCACAGCAGAATCATGCACAGGTGGTTTAATCGGTAATAGACTAACAAACGTTCCCGGTAGTTCAGAAATTTATTATGGTGGATTAATTACATATAGTAATCAATCAAAAAAAAATGATTTAGATGTTTCGGCTAAAAGTATTCAGGATTTTGGTGCTGTAAGTAAGGAAGTAGCATTACAAATGGCAAAAAATATAAGAGCTAAATTTAAAACCAATATTGGGGTTTCTGTAACTGGGATCGCTGGTCCTGGAGGTGGAACAGATTTAAAGCCTGTTGGATTAGTCTATGTAGGATATTGCGATGAAAACATATTAAAAGTGAAAAAATTTAATTTCACTTCTAATAGAGAATCAAATAAAATTCGTACCAGCCAAGCAGTGTTTAATTTTATTTTGAGTATGATTTAATATATGGAAAAAAAACTTCTTCGAACTTTTATATCGATACCATTGCCTCATGTAGTCAAGAGTGTTAAGCAAATGCTTACATCTACTTTTGAAACTGATAGAGTAAAAATACGTTGGGTAAAACATAATAATTTACATCTTACTTTGCACTTTTTAGGTTTTACTCCAGAGGACGATATCCCAATGATTGAAAAAGAAATATCAGATGTCATTAGCGATCTTAAGCCTTTTGATTTAACAATTTCACGGACAGGGTGTTTCCCTGATAGTTTAAAACCATCAGTTTTGTATCTAGGAGTAGACAATGATTTGAAAGCTCTTAACGATTTAGTCAATAAACTTTCGTTAAAAATGACTACTCTTGGTTATAAACGTAGAGATGAAAATTTCACTCCTCATGTTACTATAGGTAAAATTAATTACCCTCAGAAATTTAAGCCAGATCTATCAATCTTTTTAAATTCTAGTTATGAAAATATTCAATTTTCGGTAGATAAAATTCAGTTGTTGAGTAGTGAGGTTTTATCTGAGGGTGTTGTTTATAATATTTTAAATACGTTCTCACTTTCAAAAAATTAATTAAAAAGGAATTATCAAATGTCAACAGATTCAAAAAAAGAAAAAGCTCTAGATTTAGCTATTAATCAAATCGATCGCCAATTTGGAAAAGGCGCCATAATGAAAATGGGTGGTAATCACATTAGTATTAGTGATAATGTAATATCAACTGGCTGTCTATCCTTAGATGCTGCTCTAGGTGTTGGAGGAGTTCCAAGAGGAAGGATTATCGAAATATTTGGTCCAGAGTCATCAGGAAAAACTACGCTTACATTACATGTGGTTGCGGAAGCTCAAAAAGCAGGCGGTTATGCAGCTTTTATTGATGCTGAGCATGCAATGGACCCTGAATACGCAAAGAACCTAGGCGTTAATCTCGATGAACTACTTGTGTCTCAACCAGATTCTGGCGAACAATCTCTTGAGATTACAGAAACGCTTGTAAGGAGTGGTGCACTTGATGTTATTGTAATTGATTCTGTAGCTGCATTGGTCCCGAGAGCTGAGCTTGAAGGAGAAATGGGCGACTCACATATGGGTTTACAAGCTAGATTAATGTCTCAAGCATTAAGAAAACTCACAGGAACGGTGAATAAATCAAACACTACTGTGATTTTTGTAAATCAAATTAGAGAAAAAATTGGAGTTATGTTTGGCAATCCTGAAACCACACCTGGAGGGAGAGCGCTTAAATTCTACTCATCTGTTAGGATGGATATAAGGAGAATTACCAGTCTAAAAGATGGTACTAATATGGTGGGTAATCGTACAAGAGTAAAAGTTGTAAAAAATAAAGTTGCGCCACCGTTTAAAATGACAGAATTTGATATTATGTATGGTAAAGGTATATCAAAAGAAGGTGATATTATTGATCTTGCAATTCAAGGTGAGATAGTTGAAAAAATGGGTGCGTGGTTTTCGTATGGTGATATGAAAATTGGACAGGGTAAAGAAAATTCTAAAAAGTATCTTTTAGATAATCCTGATATATATAAAGAAATAATTGAAAAGGTTAAATCTTTTATGGGTATCAATGCTGACGAAAAAAAATAAAATACTATCAGTATATCCAAAAAAGAAAAAAAAAGAAATATTTGTTGTAGAATTTGTTGATGGCTCAGTTTATGAGCTTTCAAAAGATATCGTTCTTTCAGAATCAATTCATGTCGGCGGGACAATAAGTAGCCTTGATTTTGAAAAAGTTTTAGAAAAGCACGCATATCATCAAGCCCAGAGCGCTGGACTGAATTTACTTAGTTATCGTATGCGCAGTAAAAAAGAGCTCTACGAGAAGCTTACCAATAAAAATATTGATAAAGCAATAATTGCTAAAGTCGTCGCAAAGTTTGAAACTGAAGGCTGGATAGATGACTTTCAATTTGGTATTGCATTTTCAAAAGACCACATAAGAAGAAATTCTATTGGCCCTATTGCTTTGAAGTATAAACTTAAAGAATATATAGATTCTGATGACTTAATAAAAAGTGTTATGGAAAAAGTGTATAAAGAGTTTTGCCTGGATGGTATAATCTTAAGTGTATTAAAAAAGTTTAATCCTGAAGAAATCAGTTCTAACAATAATTTAAAACAGAGAGTAATTAATAAGTTAAAACGTAAGGGCCACTATTGGCAGGATATTAATGAATCAATTAATCAATATCTTGATAGAGCTTAATGATTGGTTTTTGTAAAATAAGCAGCACTTAAAGTATTAGATTATGTAGGATGTAGTTCTCTGGCGTGTTACTTCAAGGTTGTTGTAAAGTTACTATTTAAAATAATACGCTATTTAAAACTTAATTTTAAGTAAAGAATATATATCTTGATATTGTTAAGTTTAAAAATAAATAAAAATCGCAGATAAAAAAATTGGGGCAAACTTCACAATGACCTCGGAACACAGTGAACGTTTACCCCTTCCACATACCAAAGGTACCAAACCAGCACCTCTATATCTAAAAAATATATTATAATAGTTTATTAGTCAAGGGAATTTTTTAATAAATCTTTAGGCAAGCAAAGATTTTTTTGTAGTGTACCGAGGGAGGGACTCGAACCCCCACGGGCTTGCACCCACCAGATTTTGAGTCAGGCGCGTCTACCAATTCCGCCACCCCGGCATTATACACTCAAAATAGAGCTAAAATTATTCTATTAGTTAGCTATCTGTCAAGGTATTGGTTTGATTGTTATAAAAATATTTAAGGTTTATTTTTTTACTATATATAATATCATTGTTATTAACTTATTTGTGTTAATTCTTTGTAACTAAAATGAAGGAGTAAGTAAATGAGCTACACGCCTAGTTTTCTGATTGATAATAAAACCAAATACCCCAAGGAACCTGCATTATCTATAAAAGTTGATGGTGTCTGGGAAACCATGAACTGGGCTGAATACTATAGTTACGTAATTGAAATATCTAAGTCTTTAATTGCTCTAAATCTCGAGGTTGGAGAAAAAAGTGCAATTTATAGTTATAACAGAAGAGAGTGGTTTGGTTGCTATAGTGCGTTGCAGCTTTTAAATTGTGTCTCTGTAGCTGTTTATCATACTTCATCCTCTCCAGAAGTTGAATGGATTGTTGGAAATTCAGATTCTAAAATTGTATTCGTTGGTCACAATCCAAATGACAACGATGAAGATGATAAAATGCCAATTAATCGACTGCTTGCTATCCTAGAAAAGCTTGAGACTGTTGAAGTCGTTGTCCTAATGGGGGTGGATGTAAAAGCGCCAAATAGTGGTAAAATAATTAATTGGGAAGAATTTATAAAAAAAGGTGTTGATATTTCCGATGAGCAGGTTGAAAAAAGAATGAAAAGTATTGATGCCAATGATACCTCCTCTTTAATTTATACATCAGGCACAACGGGTAACCCAAAAGGTGTTGAATTAACTCACAATAATTTTAAAGTTGAACTTGATTCTGTCGGTCATGTTTTAAAATTTGATCAGGGGGATAGATATGTCTCTTG
>CAJQGZ010000054.1 GCA_905478065.1 uncultured bacterium
CCAGAAATGCTTGCGCCAACTAGTGCAATTATGGGTATGGGATTAGGTTCTAAAGTTGCACTTATAACTGATGGCAGATTTTCAGGAGGAACTAGAGGAGCATGTATAGGTCATATTTCTCCAGAGGCTGCTTCCGGAGGACCCATTGCAATAATTGAAGAAAAAGATCAAATAGAAATTGACATAAAAAATCGTACGATTAATTTAAAAATCGATAAAAGTATATTTGAAAATCGGATGAAAAATTTAAATGAGTTTGAACCAAAAATTACGACTGGTTATTTAGGTAGATATGCTAGGATGGTTACTTCTGCTGATACCGGTGCTATTTTAAAATGATAAGATGAGAATATTATGGGAAAAGTAAGATTAACCGGAGCTGAAATAATCTGGGAGTGTTTAATTCGTGAAAGAGTCAATGTTGTGTTTGGTTATCCTGGCGGTGCAATACTTCCAACATATGATGCGCTTGGAAAGTATAGTGATAAAGTTCATCATGTTTTAACTCGGCATGAACAGGGAGCTACACACATGGCAGATGGCTATGCTCGCTCATCAGGAAAAGTTGGAGTTGCAATGGCAACATCAGGTCCTGGAGCCGCGAACATGGTTACTGGCCTTGCTACAGCAATGATGGACTCGATCCCAATTGTTTGTATTACAGGGCAGGTACCAAGACCAGCTATCGGAAGCGATGCCTTTCAAGAAATGGATATTTCAGGAGCCGTGATACCTGTAACAAAACACAGCTATTTAGTAATGGAAATTGAGAATCTTGCAAGAACAATTAAAGAAGCATTTGCTATCGCCAGATCAGGAAGGCCTGGTCCTGTTTTGGTTGACATTCCTAAAGACTTGCAAGCTGAAGAGTTTGACTTTATTTATCCAGAAGAGCCAATTCTTCTGCCTGGAGCGAATCTTGTGACTAGTGATATTGACTCGAATAGCCTTGAACAAGCGGCAAGTTTAATAGCTGAATCAAAAAGACCCGTAATCTTGGCAGGTCATGGTATCTTATTATCAGGTGCATCAAGTGAAGTAATTGAATTATCTGAGAAAGGAAATATCCCTCTTAGTTGGACTCTTTTAGGTTCAGGTGCCGTTCCTGCAAGCCATCACTTAAATATGGGTATGATGGGAATGCATGGAGAGTTTGCTGCAAATAATGCTATTCAAAAAGCTGATTTACTTATTGCTTGTGGAATGAGATTCGATGACAGAGTTACAGGGAATACGAATACTTATTCACTCGAATCAAAAAAAATACATATTGAAATCGATCCTTCAGAAATTAATAAAAATGTTCCTGTTGACGTTGCTCTTGTTGGAGATCTTAAATCAATTCTTACAAAACTTATACCTCTTTTAAAAGAAGGGCAAAAGAGTTCTTGGACTGATAAGATTGAAGATTGGCGTAAAGAATCTCAATCGAGAGATATAATAAATATGAATACTGAAATGCTCTACGGGGCTCAAGTAATAAGTGACATTTGGAAAGAAACAAATGGCGATGCTATTGTTGTTTCAGATGTAGGTCAACATCAAATGCTTGAAGCGCAGTATTACAAGCATGATGAACCAAACACACTGCTTACTTCAGGTGGTCTAGGAACTATGGGTTTTAGTTTGCCAGCTGCTATAGGTGCAAGTTTCTCTAATCGCGATAAAGATATTTGGGTTATTGTTGGCGATGGTAGTATTCAAATGACTATAACAGAACTTGCGACTGCAGTTCAAGAAAATACAAATATTAAAATTGCTATTATTAATAATGGCTATTTAGGAATGGTCAGACAATGGCAGCAATTATTTTACGATTCGAGATATACTGAAACACCTATTAGTAGTCCTGATTATGTAAAATTATCAGAAGCTTATGGTATGAAGGGTTTCCGAGTTAAATCTCGTGCAGAAATTTCAGATACTATGAAAGAGGCACAAAATATCAAAGGGCCAGTTTTAATAGAGTTTGTTGTGGAGCAGCACGATATGGTTTATCCTATGGTAGCAGCTGGTGCAGATCTTGATGAGATGATAAGTCGACCTGTCCACGAACAATTTAAAGACGCAGAAATGTAGGGAGACTTTTTATGAAACAAACATTAATTTTATTCATGCAAGATGAGCCAGGTGTTTTAAATCGTATAGCTAGTTTGGTTAGAAGAAGAAATTTTAATATAGATAGTATTGTAGCTGGAAGAACTGAAAAAAATGGTATAACAAGAATGACCTTGGTTGTAAATGAACCAAATAAAGCTAAAAGAAAAACCATATATAATAATTTAAAAAAACTCGTTGATGTCTATGATGTTGTTGATGCTTCTAATGAAAACTGCCATATTCGTGAACATGCTTTAGTTAAGGTATCAATTAAGCCTGGTGATTTCAAAGAAATTGAAGACTTAGTTGCTAAAGGTAATTGTAGAATTTTAGATGATGAACCAGATTCAATGATATTAGAACTGTCCGGAAACGAAATTACAGTTGAAAAGAGTATAAGTTTTTTAAAGAAATTTAAAATTTTAGAACTTTTACGTTCAGGCAAAATGGCGATGATATCTGGCAATCAAAAAAAAAATAAGCCGGTTCTTGTAAAATCTGAACCCATATAAAGAGGAAAATTTAAAAAATGAAACAAATAGATATAAATGGATATAAAGAAGAAATTATAGAAAGGTCTGATTTTCCAATTGAAAAATGTAAAACTATTTTGAAAAATAAAGTAACTACCATCCTTGGTTATGGCCCGCAAGGGAGAGGCCAGGGATTAAATATGCGAGATCAAGGATTTAATGTGATTCTTGGATTAAGGAAAGGAGCTAGTTGGGTTAAAGCTTTGGAAGATGGTTGGGTTGCTGGTGAAAATTTATTTGAAATTGAAGAAGCCACAAAAAAAGGTAATATCATTCAGTTCTTATTATCGGATGCAGGCCAAATTCAAGCCTGGCCAACTGTTAAAAATAATCTTATTGAAGGTGACACCCTATACTTTTCCCATGGTTTTGGTATTGTGTTTCATTCAGACACAAACATTATACCTCCGAAAAATGTAAATGTTGTTCTAGTTGCGCCAAAAGGAAGCGGTTTAACCGTCCGCAATCATTTTTTAGAGGGGAGAGGTATTAACTCATCTTACGCTGTGTTTCAAGATTATGATGGCTCAGCTAAAGAAATAGCAATTTCTACCGCCTTTGCGATTGGTTCTGGGCATCTATTTGAAACAACATTTGAAAAGGAAGTCCACAGTGATTTAACAGGTGAGCGTTGCGTTCTAATGGGCTTAATTCAAGGTGCTTTTCTTGCCCAGTATGAAGTCCTTAGAGAAAATGGGCATTCACCATCAGAGGCATATAATGAAACTATTGAAGAAGCGCTCGAAAGTCTTTATCCTCTCGTTTCAGAAAAAGGAATGGACTGGATGTATAGCAACTGTTCAACGACAGCTCAAAGGGGTGCGCTAGATTGGGCACCTAGGTTTAAAAATGTTCTAAAGCCTGTTATAAATGAATGCTATGAAAAGGTTGTTAGCGGAGAGGAAGCTAAAATATCTATCTCCTCAAACTCAAGAGATGACTACAGAGATCAATTAAATAAAGAGCTTGATGAAATAAATAACCAAGAGATGTGGTTAGCCGGTAGAGAGTTAAGAGCCCTGAGGCCTGAAAATAATCAATAGATAAAAAAACTAAACTTATTCTTAGTATTAATAATTTGTTGAATGGTTACTCTTAATTATTTAGTTTTAGTATCTGTATTACATTAAAAATCAATGATTACTTAAGATTTTATTAACAAAACTAGAAGAGCAAAAATTGAGCGATAAATCAAAAAAAATAAACATAGCCATCTTTGGATTTGGTAGAATAGGAAGAAATATTTTTCGACTTGCATATAATGATCCAAGATTTAACATTGTAGCGATAAGCGAGTTTGGTCATCCGGAGGCGTTACACTATTTACTTGTCAGGGATTCTGTTCATGGCAAATTGAATGAGCCTATTGAGCTCGAAGGTAGCCACCTTGTTATAGGAGAACAAAGAGTTAGTGTTTTACCTGGTGCTACTCCTGGTATGATTCCTTGGTCCACTATGGATGTCGATTTCGTAATTGATGCTACTGGTGCTTTTCTTAAAAAAGATGAACTTAACAAACATATCGAAGCTGGGGCGAAAAGAGTGATTGTCTCTAGAACGCCCAAAGATACGATTGACAGAATGGTGATTCATGGTATTAATGAAGACTCGATTGAAGAATCAGATCAAATTATATCTGCAACATCTTCTACTACTCAAGCTTTTGGATTAATGTTAAGAATACTTGATGATCATTTTTCAGTTAAGAAAGCAATGATGACAACGGTACATGCTTACACTGCTGATCAACCGCTCACTGACGCTATAGGTATCGACTTGAGAAGAAGTCGGTCTGCAGTTGAAAATATTATTCCAAATACGACAAATGCCCCTAAAATAATTGAAAAATTAATGCCTGAATTTAAAGGTAAGTTAGATGGTATAGCCTTTAATGTGCCGGTTCCAAACGGTTCTTGTGTTGATATGACAACAGAACTGGAAAAGGTACCATCTCCAGAAGAATTAAATGGTGTGTTAGAAGATGCTTCTAATAATAAATATAAGAATTTTATTGGCTATACCGATGACCCTATTGTTTCAAGCGATGTAATCGGTCGTGAAGAGACTATTGTCTTCGATGGTAAGGCTACAATGGTAACGGGTAATAATTTACTCAAAACTCTATGCTGGTATGATAATGGGTGGGGTTTTTCAAAACGTATTTTAGATACAATTAAAACTTATCACAAGGATGGAAGATAAATGAAAACACGAATTGGTATAAATGGTTTTGGTCGTATCGGAAGATCTGTCTTTAGAGTTTTAAACTCAAGAGATGATATTGAAATTGTAGCGATTAATGATATTTTTGATAAAGAAGCTTTAACCTACTTGCTAAAATACGATACCGTTATGGGTCGTTTTCCTTCAAAAATTTCTCTTGATGGTGATATGCTACATGCTGGGAATCAAAATGTAAAACTTATCGCCGAAAGAGTGCCTTCTGAACTTCCCTGGGGTGAATTAGGTGTTGATATTGTAATCGAATCAACGGGTATTTTTAGAACAAAAGAACAATTAGAGCAACATTTAAATGCTGGTTGTAAAAAAGTTGTTTTGACTGTTCCAGCGAAGGATGAAATAGATTATACTGTAGTTTTAGGTGTCAATGATAAAGGTTTAAAACCAGAGCACAAAATAGTATCAAATGCTAGTTGTACTACTAACTGTCTGGCTCCTATGGCAAAGGTATTAAATGAAAATTTTGGTATCCATCTTGGTGTTATTAATACAATTCATGCATACACAAATGATCAAAGGTTAGCCGACGTTCCTCACTCTGATTGGAGGAGGAGCCGTGCTGCAGCAGAAAATGTAATTCCTACAACCACAGGCGCTGCTAGAGCTGTTGGCGTTGTTTTACCTGAATTAAATGGGAAATTAGATGGAATCGCTATGCGTGTTCCTGTGCCGGATGGTTCTGTTGTTGATTTTAATGTTCAATTAGACACAAATGTTACAGTTGATCAAATTAATGAAGCCGTAAGGGAAGCATCTATGAATGGTTCTCTTAAAGGAATCTTAGAATATTCTACTCTACCCGTTGTATCATCAGATATTATTGGTAATAGTCACTCTTCAATATTTGATGCACCGTTTACTAGAGTTATTGGCGGTAATTATGTCAAAACTCTAAACTGGTACGATAACGAATGGGGTTATTCAAATAGAGTAGTCGATTTAGTCTCTCTGCTTGGAAGTATCGGTTAAATCCATTTGATAAAAAATAAAACTAAAATTATTGCAACAGTAGGTCCCAGTTGTGCTGATTTAAAAGTTTTAAGTTCAATGATTGATAGTGGAGTTAATTGTTTTAGGGTCAATCTATCTCATGGTTCCCAAGAAGAAAAAAAATCTTACTTCGATTTAATTAAGTCGTTATCCGATTCAAGTAATAAGACTAGGCCTGCTATTTTAGCTGATTTAGCTGGCCCGAAAGTAAGAGTTCGGAATCTTAAACAGCCTATTGAATTAATTTCTGGACAGGTTGTGACGATTAGTAGCAGCGAAAAGAGTGATAGTGTAATTCCAATTTCTAAGGGATTAGTTTTTAAGGACTATGATTCGAATGCTAGAATAATGATTAATGATGGTAAAATTTCATTAGAAATCATTGAAAAAATTTCAAAATACTCATTCAAATGTAGAACAGTTATTCCTGGAAAAATAGAAAGTAAAAAAGGCGTTAATTTTTTAGGCGTATCAATTGATGTTCCTAGTTTGACACCTCAAGATGAAATTGATTTGTCTCTAGCTCTTGAAAATGGTGCTGATTGGATTGCCTTATCTTTTACTCGATCAAAAGAGGATTATGACTTGGTAAGAACAAAAATTAGCAATTTTGGTCATGATACACCTGTAATGGCAAAAATTGAGAAGTGGGAAGCTGTCAAAAACCTAGATTCTATTGTACAAGCATTTGATGGTGTTATGGTAGCAAGGGGCGATTTAGGCGTTGAACTTCCACTCGAGCAAGTGCCCGTTATTCAAAAAAATATTATTAAAAAAGCAAAGCTTTATGGTAAACCAGTTGTAATCGCCACTCAAATGCTAGATTCAATGATTGATAATCTTGTTCCCACACGTGCTGAGGTAAGTGATGTTGCAAACTCTATTCTTGATGGCGCAGATACACTAATGGTCACAGGTGAAACAGCGATGGGAAATCATCCTATTGATGTCATAAATGTTTTATCAGATGTTATTAAAGAAACTGAGAAAACCGTAAAATATTATAGTCGAGCGATTGGTAAGGATACTGTCGATAGCACTGCTGG
>CAJQGZ010000055.1 GCA_905478065.1 uncultured bacterium
CGTTGGTGGTGAAATCTTTTATAATGGTGTTGATCTATTGAAGTTAAGTTATGAAGAAATGTGTGATATAAGAGGTAAGGATATATCAATGATTTTTCAGGAACCTATGACATCATTAAATCCTGTTTTGCGTATTCAATCTCAAATGAATGAAATAATAATCAAGCACGATGGTTTGAGCCCTGAATCCGCCACTAATAAAAGTATTGAAATGTTAAAAAAAGTAGGTATTCCTGAGCCAGAGAGAAGAATATATGATTATCCGCATCAATTTTCTGGTGGCATGAGACAGCGAATAATGATAGCTATGGCCTTGCAGTGTAATCCTGCATTGTTAATTGCTGATGAACCTACAACTGCACTTGACGTCACAATTCAAGCTCAAATTCTTGACCTTATGATGGACTTAAAAAATCATAGAAAAGACTCTGCTATCCTTTTAATCACCCATGATTTAGCAGTAATAGCTGAGACATGTGATCGTGTAATTGTCATGTATGGTGGTGTTATTCAAGAAATCGCAACTATTTTCGATCTTTTTAAAAATCCTGTAAACCCTTACACAAAAGCTCTCATGGAGTCTATTCCGAAAATGGATCATAACTCTAAACGTTTAAAAGCATTAAAAGGTATGGTTCCCTCTATTTTAGATCTTGGTGACGAATGTAAACTTTGCTCACGATTTGATCCAAGCGAATGTGCCTGTGGAGGAACAAAAGTAGAACCAGCATTAATAGAGATAAAAAAAGGACATTTTGCCAGAATAAACGAAAAACTTATAAAATGAGTAAGAGTAATCAGATATTAAAAGTAAGGGACTTGATTGTAGATTTTCCAATTTTCGGTGGAATTATGCAAAAAGAAGTAGATGCAGTTCATGCAGTTCGTAAAGTGTCCTTTGAATTATTTAAAGGTGAGACTTTAGGCATTGTTGGCGAATCAGGTTCCGGTAAATCCACACTTGGGAATGCAATTTTAAATGTATTAAAGTTAACAGCCCCGGATGTCCATATCAATGGCGAAATATTTTTAAATATTAATGATGAAAGTGTTGATATATTAAATTTAGAAAAAAATAAAATGAAGCAATATCGCAAACATATTCAAATGATTTTTCAAGATCCTTACTCATCATTGAACCCGCGAATGCTTGTGAAGGATATTGTTAAGGAATCATTAGATATAAATACTAGTTTAACAGAATCCGAGAAAATGGAAAAGGTTTTTTGGCTTTTAGATAAAGTTGGCTTATCACCAGAACAATCAAGTCGGTATCCTCACGAATTTTCTGGTGGACAGAGACAAAGAATTGGAATTGCAAGAGCTTTAGCAACAGAACCTGATATTATTATAGCTGATGAACCTGTCTCGGCCTTAGATGTTTCTATCCAAGCCCAAATCATAAACCTTATGATGGACCTTCAAAAAGAATTTGAACTTTCTATCCTTTTTATTGCGCATGACTTATCTGTCGTGAAGCATATTTCAGACCGTGTAGGCGTTATGAACTTAGGAGAATTGGTGGAAATAAATAAGACATCTAGCATATTTAATAAACCGAAGCATAGCTACACTAAAGAGCTTTTAAGGGCTATCCCAGAACCAGACCCAGTAGGTAGGGAAGATAGAAAAAAGAAAAGGCTATCAATTTAACAAATAGAAGAATACATGGTATACAAAGATTTTCATTACGAAAGATTAGAATTAGAGAAAAGTAAAAGCATATTAAATAAAATTATATCTGATTTTAAAAATGCGGTTTCAGCTAAAAAACAGATTGATGCAATCAAAGAAGTTGACAGCTTTTCAAGGGAATATATGACCTATCAAGCGATGGCCAGTTTGAACTATAGTAGAGATATAAATGATGATTCTGCTAAAAATGAAAAAGACTATTATGATTCTATATCTCCCGATATGATAGAGGTTTTTGATAGGTTTGATAAGGCTTTACATCAATCAAATTTCAAGAGTGAAATTGTAGATATGTTCGGTGAAACTTTTTTGAATCAGATAGAAATTAATCTTAAAACATTCGATTCGAAAATCAAGGATATGTTAAAAGAAGAGATTAAGTTAAAAAATGATTATACAAAACTAACTGCGGGAGCTAAAATCGAGTTTGAAGGAAAGGAATACAACCTTGCTGGTTTAGGTCCTTTTCATTCAGATGTAAATCGCTCAGTTAGAAAAAAATCATATGAAGCACGCTTTGCTTGGTTTAAAAGTAAAGAGGATGAATTAGATAATATCTATGATAAGTTGGTGAAGTTAAGACACAATATTGCTGTTACTTTAGGTTATAAAAACTTTATTGAGCTCGGATATTACAGAATGGGTCGTTCTGACTACGGGCCAGGAGAGGTCGCAAATTTTAGAAAGCAGATTGTTGAACACGTCGTACCTATTATATCAAAATTAAGCGAACAGAAAAAAGAAATTTTAGATTTAGATCATCTGTATTTTTATGATGGTATAAATTTCAAAGATGGTGACCCAAAACCAAAGGGGACACCAGACCAATTAGTTGCAGAAGCTAGAACTATGTATCATGAGTTATCTCCTGAGACTGGAGAGTTTTTTGATGTCATGATAGATGAAGAACTTATGGACTTGGTCAATAGGGAAGGTAAAAGGCCTGGAGGGTTTTGTACTTCCTTCCCTAAGTATGAGAGGCCTTACATCTTTTCTAATTTTAATGGAACAGATCATGACATTACAGTTCTAACGCATGAGGCTGGCCACGCGTTCCAAAATTATTCCAGTTCCAATCAACCTCTAGTTAATTATCATTGGCCGACAATGGAAGCAGCAGAAATCCACTCTATGAGTATGGAGTTTTTTACTTGGCCATGGATGAAGAATTTTTTTAAAGAGGATACAGAAAAATTTAAATATAAACACATTTCTGGAAGTCTTTCTTTCTTGCCATATGGTGCCTGCGTTGATGATTTTCAACATTGGGTTTATGAAAATCACGATGCTTCTCCAAAAGAAAGAAAACAAAAATGGCTTGAGCTTGAGAACGTTTATATGCCTCATAGAGATTATGATAATATGATTTTTGCTAGAGACGGTGGAATATGGCAAGGGCAGCTACATATTTATCAGATGCCTTTTTATTACATTGATTATACTTTAGCTCAGACATGTGCTTTTCAATTTTGGATCAAGAGCGAAACAGATAAAAAAGCAGCTTGGAATGATTATTTAAAACTATGTTGTGCTGGAGGTAGCCTGTCTTTTACGAAGTTAGTAGAACTTGCTAAATTAAAATCACCATTTAAAGATGGCTGTCTTGAAGAGGTAGTAGGCTACGTTGATAAATGGTTGAAAAATTTCGACATAAAAAATATGTAGTCTTTATTGAGATTTTTTGAAATTTTAGTTGTATTTAATTTTTGATAAATTTTATGTTCAGTATAGATACAATGAAATATTTTACTATAATTATTATTTTTTATTGCTTTATAACTGCTCAAGATGGTGTCAGGGTTGCCCCTGAAAAAATATCAAATCGTGTACAAGTAATTGTAAGTGGTAACCACCCAGACGCAATAAATAACGAATCTACAATAATTTTTGATAATTCTAAAAATATTGATTTAAGAAGTAATAATAGGCCAATTAAAAATACGGTACCTCAAAGCGATACTGAGGAAGAATTATTTTTGCCAAATGAAGTTATGCCCACACTGTCAACTGAAGAATTAAAACTAGTGGATTTGCAAAAAACTGAAACCCAAATTAATCAAAAATCAAAAATATTATCAGATGATTATATATCATCTTTTAGTGTAGTAAAAAGTGGCCCTATTTATGATGGTTCTAGGACACAAAACCTTTTATTAATGAAAGCATTATCAATCAAACCTGGCTGGAGTAATAATGCCAAATGGCCAGATGGTACAGATGTAGATGATTATTCTATTGTAGACTGGATTAAATACGGCAAAGGCAAAGTAATAGGAATAGGAAATGATGCATCCAAAGAAGCTAGATCATATCTCTTTGATAAATATGTTAAATCAAAATAGCACTTCAAGAATTACCTCTTTTTTTGATTTTTTTTTAATTATTATGAAATAGTTAACATTGAAAATTAATTTATTCAAATTTTTAATATTCTTTTTCTTTTTAAATATTTGCTTTGCACAAAAAACATACATTCGATCCTCATTGCCATCTAGAGGAGGTTTGGTTTTTAATCCAGACAACGGAAGACCATTTAGTAATCTAGCCATTGAATACTTTGATAATGGCCGTATAAAAACGAAAGGAAGGTATTCAGGTGGTTATGCTAGCGGCTACTGGGTGTATTATTATCCAAATGGACAATTAAAATCGAGGGGACGGTACTACATGGCTTCTGATTCGAAACTAAATGGAATAATAGAAAATGGTCGTGCTGGGAAATGGGTTTTTTGGCATAGTAATGGCTCTAAGAAAATGATGGGTTCGTATAAAAATAGTCAACAAGTTGGATCCTGGACATTCTGGCATCAGAATGGATTTAAGCATTCTGAAGGAAGGTACAGACAAGGAAAATTACATGGAAAATGGAAGTTTTGGTATGCAAACGGAAACACACAAGAAAGTGGGAATTATATTTTAGGCTTAATTGATGGTGAATGGTTTTTTTGGGATACATTAGGACAGCTAATTGAAAGTGGTAGATATCAAAATGGGAGACCAATCGGAGAACATAATGGTTGGTATGGCTCTGGTGGCAGAAAATGGAAATTAAATTATCAATTTGGGAAGATTCATGGACCATATATATCTTGGCACGAAAATGGTGAACCAGAAAAATCAGGAGACTATAAATCAGGGGAAAAGTATGGCGCTTGGAATTACTGGGATATCAACGGTAAAAAATTAATTAATAATTAATTATTAATATACAGGGTCATTCTTTTAATATTATAGGTCTCCAATTTTTCCAGTCTAAGGGGCGATAAGGTAGTTTTTCAAACCATTCTTTTTTTAGCTTATTTATATAAGGTTTGATGTTTAGTGGTACATCATCAATTGGGCTTCCCACTCCTTTAAAGTATATTAATTTTGTTTCATAAGGTAGCGATACGTTAAAACGAAAAACGCAATTAGTGGACTCTGTTTCGCTGTATTCAGGTAAAATTATGCCACCTCCGCAACTGACGCAGTTTTCTAAAAAATTATCTAACATAATAGGATAATTAGGCGATTTTGTCCAAATTGAATCAGGTCGGTCTGTATATATGTAGTATTTAGGCTCAATAATATTGATGGGCCCAAAATCAACATCTAAAATTTTCTGATTTTTATAGTTTTCATCAAAACTATAGTTAAATGTCATCTCATAATGATTTCTAAAAAAAATAATTTTTTCGAAAGTGATCTGTGGTGTTTTATCATCCTGGATAGATAACAGTCTATCCGTTATATAAGTAGTCCCTTTTCTTTGATATTCCTCATTCGGGAAAACGGTGTGTTTAGCTGAACCGTTCATTATTTCAGTTTTTATTTTATTTTGCTCATGTCTGTTTAGTGTATGTGGCCAAAATGTTAAGAAATCTTTTATATCTGTTGTATCTTCAATTACTTTACCCCAAAAGTCGTCCAACGCATTTTGTTTTGAAATTTTTACTAACGTATCAGAGACACCATGGGTCCAAGCCCAGCTTGATTCGTGGTCACCTATAGCTTCTATTCTTGCTTTTCTTACGCGTTTGTTTGCGGTGTTTTGCATGTAAGTCATCATAGAAAAAAATAAAAAAACAAAAACTATAATAATTATATATCTATCATATGATTCTTCTTTGTTTTTTAATAGAACAAGAAAATTCCAATTAGCTTTTATAAAATCATATGCCTTATGAGCTTTTTCTATTTTTTTACTCGCTAATAACTTTTCATCGATAGTTTCAAAGTTGTCTAATTTCCAATACTTTAAATACTTTTGGTACTTTCTATATAATTCAAGTTTAGAGCATTTGTGGTTGAGACCAAAATACTCCAGTTCTTTTTTAAGAGTAACTATTGTCTTTTCTAGGTCCATTATAGTGCAACTCTAATGCTCGATACTCCAGATATACTTGTTAGAAATAAGGTCATAAATACAAATGAAATTAAATAATAATTATTTGGTTAGAGCTAATAAAATTTTCTTTTAATTTATTGTATGTTAATGCGCCTATTTTTCGGAATCTCATTATTTCTTTTATCTAGTTGCTCAAATATTAGTAACGAATCAGAATTAGAATTAAAAAGAGGTCTTTTCTATAATACTTCCAATGGAAAGCCTTTCTCCGGTAAAGTATATAAATTATATAATAATGGTTCTAAAATGCGAGAGGCGCAATTTGATATAGGTGCTATTGAAGGTTCATACACTTATTATGATAACGAAGGCTCGATAATTTATCCAGCAGACGAGGCTTCATTAGATTTTAGAGATGGGAAAAAATATTTTGCAAATTCTGATAAAGAATTCTGGGGTTTAGCCTTTGGAACTTATCAAAGCGGAGAAACTTCTTTCGAAGTGCTTTATGAAAATGGCAAGGTAGTTGGAGATTATGTTTACTTTAACCGAGACGGTTCTATCAAGTCCCCTATCTTTACGTCATTATTGATTCGTCGCGGAGATGTCTTATATCAAGAAAGTTCACCAGAACCTTACACGGGTCCTGTATTTGATCTGTGGGAAAATGGAAATAAAATGTT
>CAJQGZ010000056.1 GCA_905478065.1 uncultured bacterium
AAGATATCATTTTAATCAAGGCCTTGGCGCTCTTATTAAAGATGAACTTCAGGGTAATATTACTTCAGAAATTGGTTGGGCATATGATAAATCAGATTTCATAGAAAGTGATGAAAAAACGACATACTTAAAAAGCGCAATTACAATCGATAGGGATTTTAACAAAGTCAAAACGAAAGCGGAATTTGAATACTACCATCAAATATCAGAAATTGTTTTATTCAATTTATCTAGATTTCAAACAATAGTAGAATTTCAATTTCTAATAAATGAAAACTGGAGTTCTGTAATCGGTATTGATAGAGAAGTATATACAGAGAGCAGTAATCGATTTAGAATCGATCCAATAACCATATATATTTCGATAAACCGAAAAGGGTTATTGAATTAAAAAGGATTGACTAAAGCTAATCTAAAGTAAGGATCCACATTTTTAGCATCTGGGTTTTTTGACCAATCATTAGTCGTCTGTGCAATTCCTGCACTATAAACTAAAAGCGGAAAATTGCCAATTAGTAATGAAATCCTACTTTCTATGCCTGCCGTAACTACCCAGTTTTCATTCTCAGAACCCCAAACTTTTCCATAATCAGATATCATAGAAAATGATATTTTACCAGCTTTAATAATTTTTAAAATTTGGATAATATTTAAATTAATTAGAGGACTTCTAAATTCTGCTGTACCAATAAAAGCACTACTTCCCAAAATAGAACCAGTATATCCTCGAGGACTCATATGCTCTTTACCAAGAATAATCTGCCCAGCAAAGTAATTAGTTGGAATATCAACTAAGCCAGTTGTCTCTTGATTAGGAGGTGATCCTGAAATATTCTCATACCTTGCTCTAGAATAAAAAGTAAATGGACCAACTTTTTGATTTATATAAGAATCTAATTCGTAATAATTATAGGTGAAATCACCCCAAATTTTTTCATCGATGAACTTGGTGGATAGTCTTAGACCATATCCATTCCGAGGCATTAAAACACCATTCAGTTCCGGCCTTTTATTCACGAATGTATATGAAATAGAAAAAGCACCTTCTTCTCCACTTTGCGGAACAAGTTCTTGAAAAACATCTAAACTATCTGGCTGATAGGTTACTTCACGATTAAAAAATGTTAATGAATATTTTAAATTATGATTGCTCGAAATCCTTCTACCAAAATTATAATTCTGATAACCAAACAATTCCACACCATTATAAAATTCAATTAAAGAGCCCTTATCTTTATTATATGTTCTTTCTTTAAAAAATATATCTTTGTAATAATTAAAACCCCAAAAACCACCTATTGGTTTTCCGGTTGCATTTAAATAACCGAACCCACCAGCGATATTTTTCCAATCACTAAAAACAAATGATTGGAACATCTCTCGTCCAGTTGCATCAGCATAAGCACCATTGTAGACTAATCCAGTAATATCGGGAATTATAATCGTTGCAAAGTGCTTTATGTTTCTAAGTGAAGAATATTTTATTGATTCCAGGCTATCAATAATATCAGGAATAGAATCAAGGTTTGGTATGGAAATATCAGGAGTCTTATTTTTCCAACTTGAGAATTTAGGATTCATCTTAATTTCATCAATATTAGCTAATCTATTAGGGAAGATATCCACTACCCTTGAAGAATCAACATCACCTAAAGTCATACCTGTAATAGCTGAATTATCAAATTTCCAACCAACACTAGAGACAAAGCCACCTACATTCGTATTTTGAATTATTTGTGACGTTTTTATATCAACAGTATAAAAATTAGGAGTCATATTCGAGTGGGATGTATATGTGATTTTGTTACCACTAGGATGCCAGACAGGTAGGTAGTCCACTTGCTTATCTTTCGTTATCCTAATCGGTTCTTTTCTTTCTAAATCAAAAACAACAATATCCATATTCCCATCCTCTTTTGATAAAGCAAAGGCTATGCTTTTACCATCCGGACTCCACGCAGGGGTTACGATTTGAACATCCCCAGAATAATTAGTTATTCTCCTAACATTACTGATATCACTTAATGATGTAATATACAAATTTGAAGAGCTGTTTTTATGTGCAACAAAGGCAATGCTTTTACTATCCGGTGACCAGCAAGCGTTACTAGCTCTTTTAGATCTTGTTACTCTTTCGTTCTTTTTTAAATCAATATTATGGTAGTAAACATCCCAGGTGAGTGATTGATTTTCACCAAATCCATATTTTGAATAAAGGATTTTTGAGCCATCAGGTGATACTTTTACAAAATTTGAAATTCTACCATAATCAATCTCTTTAAGTTTCCATAATGGTCTAGTGTTCTTTTTTGTTATTTTTTCTCCTTTTTCTAAAAGGTTTTTTCTTCTAGCTCTTTCTTTACTTGTATCTCTAATTGCCAATACTAAAGATAAATCTCTCTGATTTTTATTTAATTTACCGACCATTAAAATTTTTGTAGAGTCTCCCTTGAACCAATCAAAACCATAAACATCTTTCATAGGTAATGCATACGTTTTACCCACATCCCCATACGTTTCTTTTTGAGATCTCAATCCGTAATAATATGTACTCATTTGTCTACGCCAATCTTCTTCAAACTGCTTAATAGTAACTCCCGTATGCATTTCAAAAGCTTGAGGAAAATTGAATAGTTTTAAACTATCTCTGTGATTTAAGATTTGAACAAGTTTTTGATCACCATATTTATCTGCAAAATAAAGAACTTTCGAAAAACCATCATTATGAGGATCTTGTATTTTATGTAATGAGTTTTTAAGGGTATGGTACTTATGAGAAATATCAAACCTTAATGGTCTCCATTGCTCCGTAAAATATTCAGCTAAACCTTCAACGACCCAAGCTGGTGCACCTCCGTACAATTGATTCATTGGGAACGGTAGCCATGATTTAATAACGTTAAAATAAATAAGATGTTGAAGCTCATGAGCAAGAACTGTTCTTAACCACTTTTCACCCTCATTCCAAACAGCAACATCATTTTGATCTACCCATATAACAGTATAATTAGCTGGGACTGCAAAACCATTCATTATTTCATCCTCTGAAGTGAAAACAATGTCAAGTCTTATTAGAGAATCTAAGCCAACTTGCTTCATCAAAATTGGTCTTACTTTTTCTGCTATATTTGCTCCTTTTAAAGCAATATCGTAAATATCATCATGGTAGTGTATATTAAAATTATTTGTCTTTATTGTCGCCCATTCAAGTTCTGGGTGCGTACGATTACTTAACATCCAAGCGCCTTGAGAAAAACAAAAGTTTAAGGTAATAATAACTACTGTAAATAAAATTTTCATTCAACTATCCCTAATAATTTTAATTCGCTTTTAAGATTCGAAACACTTTTGTAATGAATACCCTTCAATCCAACTTTTATTGCGCCATAAATATTTTCAGATAAATCGTCAATAAAAATACTTTCTTTTGGTTCTACTTCAGCGAGTTCACACGCTTTTAAATAAATTTCTTTATCTGGTTTTCTTAGCCCAACTTTGTATGAATAAATAGTTCCATCAACCAAATGTGGGAATACATATTTATTATCAAGCTCATCACTTATATGCTTTGGATTTGTATTTGAGAGGAGCCAAACTTTATAATATTTTTTTAAATCCAATAACACATCTATCACTTTTGTCTCTTTTCCAAGAATCATTGCCCATGCATCCCAAAACTTATTTTCTGTTAAATATGAATTATTAGATAAGGCAATTTTGAAAATCTGGAACCATTCCTTATTGGTCATTCGACCTTTTTCATAGATATCGTGACTTTTTTCTGGAAAGGAGGACTTGACCTTTTCAAAATGAATACCTGTTATATTTGATATGTAATGGAACATTTTATCAGGGTGTATCTCAAGCAATACTCCACCTATATCGAAAAAAATTACTTTAATATTTTTGTTATCTACTACCACTCGAAAGGGCCCTCAACAGCATACCAAAGATACAAGGACATTATCGTCCTATATGGTCTCCATGATTCAGATTTTTGATTCATCATTTCTATCGTTGGCAATTCATCTAAAGAATAAAATATTTGAAACCCTTTTTGTACTCCCAAATCAGTTACTGGGAACACATCTGTTCTCCTGAGCGTAAAAATTAGAAACATTTCTGCTGTCCATCTGCCCACTCCTTTAATACTGGTCAATTGCTTAATGATTTCTTGATCATCTAATTCAGAAATATTTTTCTCATTAATAATCTTATTACTAAAAGCATCTGCTATATTTTTTATGTAACTAGATTTTTGCCTTGATATACCGACATTATTTATTTTTTCAATATCAATATCCAATACGTCGGCAGGTGTCATTTTTACATCTTGATCAAATAAAGAAAGATATCTATCAGATATTTTTTTCGCTGCCTTTCCACTTATTTGTTGATAGATGACAGACCTACAAAGAGACCAGAAGTAATTTTTTTCGATTGGTAAAACAGGTACTCTAAATTTTTGTAAAAAAGTTTTTAACCTTATATCATTGGATGACAGTTTTTTGATACCATCAATCATAACCTCTTTTCCAAGAGTAACATTAGTTGTCATTATATTATATTTTAATTATACAATAATAATCAAAACATCCTTATATAAAACCCAAACTATAGTTAGTCCAAGACAACTAAATCTTTAGTCGTTTTATTAAGAATTTCGCAATCATTTTGATTAATAATAACATCATCTTCAATTCTAACGCCACCCCAACCAGCAATGTATATACCCGGCTCAATTGTCATGACATTATTCTCTTTAAGTACCTCTTTACTTGTCGGAGAAAAGCGCGGAGAAGTATGTATTTCCAGTCCTA
>CAJQGZ010000057.1 GCA_905478065.1 uncultured bacterium
ATACTGGTTTTTATTTTTATGTACTATAGCTGCGTCTGATACATGCCCAGCATCCATAACTACAGAGCTAAACGGTCCCATCCAAAAAGGATTTCCACCAAGTTCTGATATAGATAATTTAATCGTTCTTATTAATGTTGACGACACCGCAACTGTGTGAATATTTACTTCATCTGGAAGATAAATTTGCCCGAAAATAGACATATTTTGATTATCAGGCCTATTTTTATTGGTTTCAATCCATTTTATATAATCCCAATAATCCTCTCTAGCTAAGTCGATTTCAGTCTCCACTGAATCGTGATAAACAAAATCGTCTGATATTGCAACAGCTATATCTTGGCCACTGAAAGGGATTAACTCTGATGTTCTTCTAAGTGCTATACCTAAAATTGAGTTTAAATCACCTTCACTAAAAATTAGATTATCTATCGGGTCATTATAATCTATTTGTTTTACGTTATGAAGCGTAAGTCCACCATTTTCATCATCTGACCAAACACCAGCAGTGAGGGACTTATCTGAAATAACGATTCCTATCATAATATACTAGGCTATCTAATCCCAGCTACGGCTTCCATCATTGATTTCACCATGACCTGAGGATTTAAGAGAAAAAATAAGAAATCTTGGGTCCTTGTAAGCATTTTCTTTCGTAATAGGACTCCTAACTTTTACTTTTTTATTTTCTTTATCTACTTCTAGAATATAATTATCACCACTAAGCGGGCAATCAAACGTATTTGAATCAGGCACAAAAGTTTTATAATACTCAATCAGTTCCACTCGCTTCAATGGCTCTTCATTAAGCTTAGCCACAAAGTTAGGATCTTGCGTGTAAGTAGTTAAGAATTTTTTTTGAGTAAAACTCGTATCGTTCCTACCCAATTCTTGTGAGAACATTACTATTTGCACAGTGGTATCAAGGATAGTGTCACGACGATAACTCAAAAATCCAAAAGTAGTATCATAATTGAAACCAAAAGTCTCATTTATATCTACAATATATTCTTTACCCGAAAGATAAAGAGATTGTTCGCCAACGTACAGAGAGTCAGCTGAAAGTGAATCTCTAGCAGAGTTGACTACTTTTATTGTCTCATAAAAATTAGAATTGTAAGAGCCAGTCAATTGCTCATAAAAAGCCTCCATGTCGTAAATATTTTGCATATTAAAACGACTTTCTTTCTCAAACTTTTGTTCTTCTGACCAGATTGAGACTGGTGCATAAATAACAAAAATAAGAAAAAGAAATGCAAGAACTGTAACAAGTTCTAATAAATCTGACAATTTTTTTTGATCTAATTTTGACATGTAAACGTATTTCTCTGTATTAGTTATAATAATATTAAACTACAATAGCGCTTAATATTAATAAACCAAGAGGCATCATGGTTAATATTTTCTTTATAATGATAAAAGAAATATTATGATTATATATCTATTTTGGAATAAGGGTTTTTAATTGGGTCTAATTCAGTCTTCAGAGATTCAATTATTTTTTTACTACCCTTCGAAAAAGAACTCGGAGTGTTTATTACCACCCTAACAATTTGATCACCCTTTGAAGAACTTCTCAGCATAGGAAAACCTTTACCTCTCATTCTGAGTAGCTTTCCAGACTGTATCCCTGCTGGGATTTTCAGAGCAGATTTACCATCTAATGTTGGAATATCAATTTTATTACCAAAAACAGCATCGGGGTAATTGATCGTAAGTTCAATGAAAATATTTTCTCCATCTCGAACAAAATATTCATGGGGTTTTTCTTCGAAAACAACTAACAAGTCACCTGGAGAACCATTAACGTCCTCATTGCCCTGATTCTCTACTGTCATATAGTTCCCAGATTCAACACCGGCTGGTACTTTTATATTAATTGTCTTGTCTTTTTTTATCATGCCGTCAGGAGCAACACCACTAGGCCTATGTCCAATAGTCTTTCCACTGCCGCTACATCTAGGGCAAACACCAGTTTGTTGCATTCTACCAAGCACCGTATTAGTTATCTGCGTAACTTGCCCTTGTCCACCACATGTGGCACAATTTGTAAACTTAACGCCTTCGGCTAAAACAGATCGCTTTATTTTAATCTTTTTTTCAACACCTTTATTTATTTCTTCGTAGTCAAGAGATAGTTTAATTCTTATATCTGCACCCTTTGACCTACCACCTCTTTGTCTTCCGCCACCAAATATATCACCAAATGGACTACCACCACCAAAAATGTCTCCGAATTGTGAGAAAATATCATCCATGTTCATATGGGCACCCCCACCTCCAAAGCCACCGCCACCCTGAGAACCCATTCCTACTCCAGCATGACCAAATTGGTCATATTGTCCTCTTTTTTGGCTATTGCTTAATATGCTATATGCTTCTGCGGCCTCTTTAAAATTTTTCTCAGCTTGTTCATCACCAGGGTTTTTATCTGGATGGAATTTCAAAGCAAGTTTCCGATAAGATTTTTTTATTTCATCGGCAGATGCGTTTTTGGAAACGCCAAGAACATCATAAAAATCTCTCATTTTTTATTCACCACTACCTTTGCATGACGAATGACCTTATCATGATATTTATATCCCTTTTCAAAGACACTAAGAATTACGTCATCCTCTTTTTTATCATCTTTTTGTGTTAGCATGGCATCGTGAATTTGCGGATCTAGACTCTCTCCTACTATTCCAAAAGGCTCAATATTTTTTAATTCAAGAAATTTATCAATTTTGGATTTGAGCAAATTAATCCCATCGACTAATGAATTTTCATTTTTCAGATTTGAGTTCTCTGCAGAATCAACCATTCTATTCAAGTCATCAAAAATAGGAAGAACTTCTTTGATTATACTTTCACCATCATATTGTAATAATGAGGAAATTTCTTTATTTTTTCTTTTTCTAAAGTTTTCAAACTCAGCTTTCAACCTAATATGTTTGTCTTTAAGAACATTGATTTCATTCTCAAGTTTTAAGCCATCTGCTTTTGGCTTAGATTTTTTCGTTACTTGCTTTTTTTTTACAGTCTGCTTTTTTGTCTTAGCAGTTTTCTTTTCTGTCAAAATGGACTCCAATCAATAATTTGTTTTATTTATAGTTTTTTTAGAAATAAATGAGGTCAATAAAGCCTATTTCATTATTCCTGACACTGCCCTATAACTACCTAGTACAGAAATAATGCCAGATAGTAAAGTAAGCCATATAAACAACATTGGAGCAACCGTAAGCTCAATGTTCCAACTAGTAAAATTATCTATCATATAATTAGCACCACTTACAGTACCTATAATTAACGGAATCGAAATTAGAGTAGCTAAAATTCCATCAATAAGACCTTCAAAAATAAAAGGCATTTGAATAAATAATTTGGTTGCACCAATCAATTTTAATGAATCAATAAGCTCTTTTCTAGAGAATATGGATAATTTTACTGTATTATAGATGACTAAAACGGCAACAGATATAAATAATATTGCAAAACCAGGAAATAATTGCATGAACTTTGCATAGGTCCTCTCAATTTTATTAATTAGATGTCCTTGATATCGAACCTCCTGAACACCTTTCATTTTTTTTATTTGAGATACAACAGGCGCGACCTTCAACATTTCCTCAGAATTCCGCTTAAGATTTACAACAGCACTAATTGGTAAGGGGTTATAGCCTAAAACACCAATGATATCTTCCCCAAATTGGTCCTTAAAAATCCTAACTGCATCCTCTTTATTAATTACAGTAGATGAACGAACACCTTTTACTTCAAGAATCGAATCAGAAACCTTCTTTGCGCTCTTTAAATCCATATTCTGCTTAAAAAAGACTTCTATCTTATATTTCGAACGGAGGTATTGAAGAATTGATTTTGTATTTTCACCCGCTGTTGCCAAAAGACCAACAAAATACAGAGCAAGAAATAATGAGAATACTGCTGTGAATGTAGTCATTTTATGTCGCCAGACATTTTTTAAACCTTCAGAAATTAAGTATAAAAATTTGTCCATCAGCTTCCTCGCATCAAACCGTCTTTTAGCTCTATTATACGACGACCTCTACCCTTAATAAGGTTATAGTTATGTGAGGCCATTAAAATAGTTGTGCCTTCATTATTTATTGTTTCTAGTAGCTGCACAAGTTCAAACGCGGCTACAGGATCGAGGTTCCCAGTAGGCTCATCAGCCAAAATTAGTTTAGGTTCTTTTACAATAGCTCGAGCAAGCGTTACTCTTTGTTTTTCACCGCCGGATAACTCGTGTGGATAATGACTCCTTTTACCTTCAAAACCCACTAATTCTAATGCATCCTCTACTCTGTATGAAATTTCACTAGCATCACAACCGATAACATGTAATGGAAGGGCCACATTGTGAAATACATTACGATCATTTAAAAGATGATAGTCTTGAAATACCATTCCAATATCTCTTCTTGCAAGAGGAATTTGATTTTTTTTAATTCTATCTGAATTAAAATTTCCCACATTTACTTTTCCTGAATCACAAAGCAAATCAAAATAGATTAATCTCATTAGAGTGGTTTTTCCTGAGCCGGTTGGCCCAATCAAGAATACGAATTCTCCATCGTCAATTGAAAAAGATAGATTAGTTACACCTCTTCCCTTTAGGTGTGTGTAGGAAACATTTTGAAAATCTATCATATCGTTAAATTACTTATATATTACTTATAGAAAAAGTAGTGAAGATTTTAATAATTAGATAATATTTAAAGACTAAATAAGAACCTACATAATTCAAATATTGTGTAAATTTTCAATTCAAACATTAACAAAATAATAAAAAGGTATTTTCTTGATTTTATTACTGGACATAGTTTTAGTCATTTTTTCTATACTAATGTTATGGAAAGGAGCAGATTGGCTTGTTGAAGCGGCTGCTGAGATAGCTCATTCATTAAAAATTTCTGATTTAGTAATAGGATTAACTGTTGTTGCTTTTGGTACATCTGCTCCAGAATTCGCAGTAACTATTAAAGCCGCATTAACAGGTCAAACCGATATATCAATAGGCAATGTTGTTGGCTCTAACATCTTTAATTTAGGATTTATTCTTGGTGGCACCGCGATGGTGCGTGCAATCACCATTACGCCGAAATTATTGTATAGAGATGGCATATTCTTACTGTTTGTTACAATATTGATTTATGTTTTATTCTTTGGTTTCAATGGCTGGGATATAACTGATGCGATAACCGCAGCAGAAGGGTCTTTTCTTTTTCTTGCATTAATAGGGTATATTATTTTCTTATTTATTAAAAAAGAACCAATGGAGGAAACACACCCTGAGTCTGCAGATTTAAAATCATATTTATGGTTTTTTGCAGGGCTCATTTCTATTGTCCTTGGTGGCCACTTAATGGTTGAACACGCTTCCTCACTTGCAAGCACTTTTGGGGTTTCAGATTGGGTAATTGCTGTAACTATCGTTGCTGCAGGTACCTCTGCTCCAGAGCTAGCTACATCATTAACAGCAGCATTCAAAAATAAGCACGGAATGGCAATTGGTAACCTTATTGGTAGCGATTTATTTAATTTACTTGGAGTGCTTGGACTTGCAGGTATTATAAATCCAACTAATATTCAATCTGATATTCACTCAAGCATTGTAGTTTTAATTGTAATGGTTGCAATGGTATTAATTATGATGAGAACAAACTGGCAGATAAGCCGATTACAAGGAACTATACTAGTTTCAATAAACCTTGTAAGATGGTATCTAGATTTTTCTGGATAGACCTAAGTCTTCAAGCTATATAATTTATTCTTATTTATATAATCCCAGATTGGCAAAGTAACCATATAACGAATAGTAAGGTCCTTTATCCACCGCGATCTTATCGTAGAAGATGATAACTCGAACCGAGGTATGTTTGCAAAATGAACTTCTTGTAAAATCCAATGGGGTATATCACTTGGACTAAATCCAGGTCGAATAGCTACAATAACTTTTGCCTCCCTTAAGATTTTTCTTGGTTTTTTCCAGTTTTTAAAATCGATTAAGCTATCACTACCAATGAGATAATATATTTCATCTTTTGAGACGTTCATTCGTTTTTTTATATCTACTATTGTGTCAAAAGTATATGAAGTACCTTTTCTAATGACATCAACATCGGAGTATTCAAATTTAGGATTATCACGAATAGCAATTTTCACCATATTTATCCTGTGTTCAATATCCGTAATTTGATTTTTGTGCGGTGGCGAATATGCTGGTACAAACAGAATTTTATCAAAGTCTTCAACCTCACAAACAGTTTGAGCTATAAGCAAATGACCAATGTGAGGAGGGTCAAACGTTCCACCAAATATGCAAATTTTCATTATTATTCTTTAGTAGAAAAGAGTTCAGTTATTTCATTAATAATTTCTTCATTTGATATGTATGATTGTCCCTTGTCAACCCAATGCTTTTCAGCTTTCAGAGAATTACCTTCTTTTGCATAGGACTTAATAACCTCAAAATGAACTTTTTCAATAATATCCGTATCATAATATTGATCAATCACGGCATTAAAAGACATTCTTGCAGGCTCAAACTCATCCATTTTCATATATAAAATCCCTGTTTCATATAATTTTTTTGCTAGTTTATTTCTTAATACATTCATCGATTCTGTTACAACCTGACTATTCTCGGATTCAGGAAAATCATCTAGAAACTCACGATATCTTTCCAATGCTTTTTCAGTATAAGATTGATCATTGTAATAATTTGGACTTTCAATCCTATATGCTTCACATATTCTAAATCTAGACTTTTCAAAATATGGGCTAAAGGCCATTTTTCTCGTCAAA
Source organism: uncultured bacterium (assembly GCA_905478065.1). Classification (GTDB taxonomy): domain Bacteria; phylum Fidelibacterota; class Marinisomatia; order Marinisomatales; family UBA1611; genus TMED80. The sequence goes on from CAJQGZ010000057.1 coordinate 6,808, forward strand.
TTTTCATATTCTTGTATTGACAACATATATTCTTGATTCAAAAAATAAGATTCAGCTAGAAAAAACTGAGCATCGTCCCCGTAGTCAGTCCCCGTTCCCCTGGATAAAACATATTTAAACTCACCCTGAGCTTTTACAAACTTTTCTTGATCTAATAAATCCATTCCGATTTTGAGGCGGTCAGCTAGAGGAATTGACTCATCGAGTAAGCTAGATGAACAACCAACAAAGATAACTAATATAAAGCTAAGATATTTCATTTTAAAAATTAAGTCTAAAGGACAAACCACCTATACCAGTCTTGTTACTTGGATTAAATAACAAGCCTAAATCAAGGTTAATATCCTTAGAATCCTTTCGAGTTTTATTGTTTTTATTAATTCTGTTAGCGTAGACAGCTTCTAACCCGCTTATTACATGATTAAACATCATTGCGCTCACACTAAATTTAGCAAAAGATAACCATTGATTTGATTTATAACGCTCATCAAGATAACTTTGTTTATTAGGTGTTTTAATAACGATCTCAGTACTATCACCAACATCTTTTTCTTCCCAATACCAATCAGTAGCGACATCAGACCAACCTCCAACGAACTGATCATACTTGCCAATATTTTCGTAATAGTGCCTATCTTTAACCATTGTAACATCATCGCTATCAAGATAACTAGACAAGAGGGAAAGACTATCTGATGTTAAAAATTCCGTATTAAATAAGTTGACGAGATCACCCTTTAGGTGAACAGTTAGATGATGTGTACCTACATAATCTCTCATTGCCTTTAATTTATTATCCGTAAAATATAGTCCGTTGTTTTCAACTGTTGTAGGTCCTGATTGAGTAAAGTTCCACCAATTTTGAATATTCCAATTCTCATCCGCAAACTTTTGGTAATCAAGTCTAATTTCATCTGCTTTTTTGTTTGCGTAAAATATGCTTGTAATACTGACTATTTCAGTCGCTATAAAAAGACTTGGTTTCCAGAGCGGTTCCTTATTATAAACCTGGCCTAATCCTGGTATCAATAAGGACATTATTAGTGGCTTACCTGGATAAAAAGTAGAATCGTTTTTAACAATTACTTTCGAAGTATCTTGCCCAGCGATAGGCATTATTAAAACTGTCAATAACGCTAATTTAAAAATCAAATAATAATTTAAAATATGTTCTGTTTTCTTTACCATAAGAGTATGAATCTCCTTTTATTACTCTTTCAAATTTAGTTAAGCCTCTATGAATTTCTAATTCAATTGCTGTTGGATAATTATAAAATGAGAAACCATTAATACGCCATTGAAGACCAATAGATTTTTTCCACATTTGATCATTTTTTTCTCTCCAAGCATCACCGATTTGAAAAACTGCTCCCAAGACACTATTCTGCATAATAAACCAACCTAATTTTATATGCTCTTCACGAAAAATGGGAAGCCTTACAGTTAAATCAATCAAAGCAGATTTTGTTCCTTCAATACCATAAAAAGGATAACCTTTAAGACCGCTCATACCGCCATTAAAAAAATGAAAGAATGAATCAACTTTTGCATTTGACATATATCCACCACTCAAGTGCAGACTCGTTGTTAATCTCTCGACCCAAGGTATTTCATAATGATAGGTTAATTCACCCTGAACACGAGTTAAATCATTATTTTTAAAATCTTCAACCAATGTGCCAGCATCTGACAAATCAAGACCATCAATAAAATTATTTTTTTCAAAATCTAGTTTTGCAGCTAAAATAAAGCCATTTGACGGATTTATACTTCCGTCAAGTCGAGGTTTAATTACATTTAATTTCCAATCGAAATTCAATGAAATCCCCTTGTAGTAATCGTAGGCTACTCCTGCTTCGATATTCTCCAGAGGCAGTGATTCTTTAACAAATGCTCTGTATCGTTGAAACGAACTAAATATTTCGATAGTGCTACCATATAAAGGAAATTTTATTCCAGGGCGAAAAAGGAGCATTCTAAATTTAATATCACTATCTATTTCATAAATGTCTTGATATCTAGTCCGATCTGAAGTATTTCGTGTGAGGTAAAACGTTTCAAAGAAGACTGTTGGGTAAAACCGATTAAACTCAAAAATGAAGAACAAGTCTGCATCCATTCGACTATTTAGTGACATACCTCCAAATAAACTTAACCTCTCTAAAATCTCACTTGAATAAAAATAAAACCCTGGCTTAGCGGTACCATATTCATACATTAATTTTGGCATTAAAAACATGTTTGGAAATTGATCTACATACTTGTGAGCCTCTGATGTATCAAGCTTAGTAATAGGAGCAGTTAGGTTTGCATTTTTTTGATAATAGTTGTTTGCATAGCCAACTAAATCATCCTCAATTATTGCCAGTGTATCGATCAATGCAATTTTATACGCACCATCGTGATATAGCGAGTATATTAACCTTCCATTTTGGTTCATACTTGGCATAAAGGCACCACCAAGAACGTTTGTCACATAACCTTGTTTTTTATTTTTCTCATCGATTAGATAAAGATTAAAAATCCCACTTTTATCATCAGCATATATAACAGAACCATTATTACTAAAAGTGATATTACGCTCATCCCATAAATCATTACTAAGCACCATATTAAACGTTGTATCATTCAACGAAATTTTTCCTATATCCCTGTAATGATGTGTTGATATATCGAAATAGAGACTATTGTCATATTTGTTAAAATTCAGACTACTAATAATGGGCCTATTATTAAAATCAGTAATCTGAATTATTTCTTTATTCTTCAAATCGTAAATATAAATATCCTGCGCTCCATCTTTTGTTGCAATAAATGCAATACTACTATCAGATTTAATAAAGACGGGAGAAATAGACCTTGCACCATTCGTAAGTCTTTTTTCTTTTTCTGAAGATAGATTGTATTCATAAATATCATAGTATCTAGACCCATTTTTATCTGGGAACATAGGCTTTTTACTATAATAAATATGCAATCCATCTGGATGCCATGTTGGAGCAGAGTAAACAGATCCCGAAATCTTTTTTTCATTATTATCATCTAAATTTAAAATATATAGATCTGTTTGCCCAAAAAAGTCATTTCCCTTATTGCTTAGATATGCAAAAACATTAGTGTCGGGAGCCCATACCGGAAACATATTTGTTGTACCTTTACCTGCAATAATATTTGGTGTTGTCTTATTTACGTCAATGGGACTTGAAAGTTTTTCATATCTTTCTTTAAGTGTCAAGATGAAGTCATTATAAATGACTTCCCCATCAACATCTATAACATTATAAAAGGCATCATTTATTGAATACTGTAAAGGGTTTGACAGTTCTTGCATCACATCTTTAATAACATTTGAACCGTATTTATAAGCTATATATCTAGAAAGAGCGAACCCAGAATTATAAGTTGATTCATTACCAATACCTTTTTTACCAAACGTATTCATTTCATTAAATGAAAGTAGTTTATCGTTAAGCGCTCTATCTCTCAAAATCATATCCCTGTGAGTGTCCCAATGATCCCAATCAGCACCATCATACATATACTGCGCAGACCCCTCAGCTAGCCAAGGGGGAACAACTGTTGCTGGAATAGGGTAACTCACCAGCCTATTTGGGAAACCGTACAAAACATCTTTTCTTTTTTCTTTTTCAAACCCCATAAACTGTAAATAAGCCCCGGGAATTTTATTACCCATTTTCATTGATTTTTGCAGTGAGACAATATGAGCAAATTCATGGGTAATGACATTCTGTAACCACCTATGACTACCTCTTAACTCAAAGTTTAAAGGAGTCGCCCAAATAACAATTTTATTATCATAGTAATAAGCCGCTCCATTGGAGTAGTCATCAGTATCTTTTAATATTATATCTGTTTTACTTTCAGGGGAAAAGTCATAAAATGAAGTTATTTTAGGGAAAACCACCTCAGCAACAGTAGCCGCCTCTCTTGCAGAAATCTCAGTCTCTTCGTGATAATGTATTTTAAAATTTTCGGTTTCAAAAGTATACCAATTTAGCTCTGGATGGTTATACTTCGCTTGGCCATTCAAAGTAGCTTGAAAAGCAAAAATAACAGATAGAATGAATATCATTTTATAACTGCAATTTTAATTAATGTTTGAGCATTTTTTGTGCCACTGGACTCCATTGGTTTGACATCCAAGTGACCAAAATAGATACCTGATTCGAGATTTGTAATATCGAAGTTCCATTCTGATATTTGAGTTCCCTCAGATTGAATATAATTTGAAAATTCATCCACAAATATCCCATTTGAATCATAAACCTTTAAGGCAATACTTTTAGCATCATATGTTTCAACTCTAATCTTAGAGTTCGATACATACTTGATCGGATTTGGATAGCAATATGCTCTTAAAATCAAATCATTACTATTAGATGTAGGACTATAGTTTAATTCTAATTTTCTTGAGTTTCTAATGTCACCATTTAGATTAGCCCAACTATTACCACTATCATTAATTTCTTCATCAAAAACAAAAACACTATATTTAGTAAAAAGATGGTTTTTTTGATTAATTGTATGAAGAAACATTATATCATCATTTTTTGAACTAGAAATAGATTGTAAAAGAACTCCTTTGTAATCAAAAATAAAAATTTTACTCGAATCTAAAGATTTAACAATGATTTCAGGATAATCATTACCGAGTATATCTTTTGCTAATACTTTACCAGAGGATTTTTTATTTAAAGGAAACCCAGCCATTACATGGAGACTGTTATCATATGCTGTTATGGAACCACCATTACCAACGACTAAAGCATTCAACCTAGCATTTAATGAAATGTCAATACCAATTAAAGAAGCAGTCGATATATCATCGATAAACAAATTTTCTATGTTATCAGCTCTATAACTAAATAGATATCCATTATCCCTGTCCAACGCGTATGAATAGTTTTTATCAAACACACTATTTTTATGCGAATCCCATTGTTTTTTATTTAAATAAGAAACACTTGAAAAATCATCACTATAAATAGGATATATCAACGAATCAAAATTTAACAAACTAGAAAATTCTAGTTTTTCAAAAGAATCAGAAAACTTATAATTTATTTTTGAAGTGCTATTGCCATTATATTCAAAAATCTCTAAATAGAAATCATCATTTACTTTTGAAAATCCAATAGTCAACTCGTTTGAATTTATTTTATGAAAATATTTTTTTGAAGTATTACCAAAATTTGATATAAACCAGATTGAATCAATACCTCCAACTATAATATTATTTTCGAAGCCCTCAGGCCTAATCCCCAATCTGTAAAAAGAACTAGTATCTCTAAAACCATATGGTTTTAAAAAGTTATAAACACTAAAAGAGATTGTATCTTTAGCAGAACTAATATTTTCAAAAGAGAAATAACTATTTGAACCATCATTTGAATTTGTATTAGGATAGGTTTGTGAATTAAATACCGGCAAAAGACCCTCGTTTTGAGGATTTGCCCTATAGTATTCTTGGTTTTCTGCAAACCACATATCTCCAAAATAACCAGCTGAGGGGTCATCAAACATAAAAAACGAATCAAATCCTATGTCCTGAGCACCATCAGATTCCTCTAAATCCACACCTAGTCGGTTTAGGTCTTTATTAATCTCATATGAATTAATACCTGTACTGATTATTCTTTCATCAATGTGCCAAATAAGTAAACCTGATGCAGGAAGACCTAAATCATAATTAGGGAGTTTAACAAGAACACCATTTTCATCTTTTTCAATTTCTACAGAGTCAACTAAGCTTTTAATAAATGAGGGGTAATTATTGGTATCTTGATACATTTTGTATCTTATTGAATCTATGCTTATTCCTGGTTTAAAATGATTGTTACGATTTTCAATCATAAAGTATTCAAATTCGTTTATATCAACTTTGATTAAATTATTTTCGCTTCTCTTAGGCAATGATACCTGAGAACTTGATGATATAGTGTTAGGAGTCTCCCAACCTGCATAGACTCTTGACCAGGGATCTGGAGGAGAAGGTATTAAACCCCTGCCATTATTAGAACCTTGGTCCATCAATCCAAAAACTCCAATTCTACTCTTACCATTTTCAATATCCCACAATGGAGGAAGACCTATAGCAAATCCAATCATTAGCGAGAGTGTTCCATTTAAACCAAATTGATAATCACAAGGATCTGGCTCGCCAGCAAACATCGAGCTGGAAATATCAAAATTTAAATGGTTTTGGGATTCAGGAAGAATTATACCTTTACTTAGGACTGTATTTCCAATGGCAATGCCACTGGTACCTGTAGCTAATTCAATCATTTCAGAATCAATAAAAGTAGAAGGAATATCTTCAGGCGTTGGGTCTAAAAATGGTAATGAAAAGTCTTGACCTATACCAGCATGGAATACTAAAACTAAATCATAGTTAGAGAAATCTATTTCATCAATAGCATAAGCAACGCGTAAAGATTGTTCATAAAGTTCCACTAATCTCACTTCAGCTAAACTGTCTTGATTGTATGGATAATAATAAGACATTTCATTAGGTAACGTATAGGTAGAATTATTTAAAGGCATAATGCTACTTGAAACCATATCTAAACCAAATTTTCCATATGAAGAAGATCTAAAATAGTTGTTTGTCGCTTTAAGTTGAGAATGAAAGTAACTATTGTTATGAGGAGGAGCATCTATGTGATATAAATCGCAATCTATACCCTCTATTGATTGAAGAAATGTACCATCACCCGTTGTGCTCTCTGTGGAATCGACTTGAAATTCTACCATTAAAGCACAAACCTTAAGGTCACCAATAATTTCTGCATTAATAAAGAAGTTTAAGCTGACTACCGGAATGATCAGACTTTTAAAAAAACTGAGTTTCACAAGAAAAACTAATATTCCATATTAAGTGAAAATCTCATAGTATTCGTTAATGGGTGTCCTGGTTCTCCGTAAGTGTATCCAAAATCAAAACCGTAACCAGCAAATCGAAGGCCAATTCCAAAAGTAGGGTTACTAATTTTTCCAGTTTTATCATAGTAATAACCAGTTCTTATAGCAAAATATTCGCCATACCAGTATTCTAATCCAAAATTATGGACCAATTTATCTAACTCATCCGATAAACTTCGATCATCACTATTACCAACTTCTTTCTGGCCCCATTCATTATATGTACCCCAACCATCATCACCTGGGTTTATATTACCGGTTTGCACCATCTCATTTGCGTCCGGCTCATTATTACCATTTACATCCATTGACTCATCCCAATTCCAACCACCAATTACTTTATCACCATATTCTCCTGAAACTGCTTTATCAATATCCCCACCGAGGAACCAATCATCAACCCAAGAAGTAAACAATGCTAAGTAAATTGGATCTGTATGAGCAATTTCTATTTGCCCTTCTTTATTGTAATCATTCCCAGGGCTCTGATTACCATCCTCATCATATCCACCTATATACCCGTTATCATCCCAATCCATATCAGGATAAGAAGCAACGAGAAGTTTGTCAACATCATAGACAATATTTAATTTGTTAAATTCAGATTTAACGAGACCATAGTTAAACCCTAAGGTTAGATTGGTAGGCTGAGGATCAGCTTGGTCGGGATCGATAAAAGATACTTTTGGTCCAATATTTGACAAGTTAAAACCAAAAGTTAAATCATCGATTAACCAGTCCTTGTGTAAATAGCCAAAGTCAAAACCAAAGTCTAGCGAAGTTCCTTTTCCTTTTTCACTTCCTGCCCCTATCTCCACAAGATGTTGATAAGAAATTTTTGCATTAATACCGAATGATTTTTTTTCAGATATTAAAGCTCCATATGAAAGTGAAAAAGCAGTCATATAACTAGTAAAAGTACCTAATTCTTCGCCTATTTCACTCGTTCTAACTTGCTCCCCTAAATTTAAAAAAATAACATGTCCACCAAGAGTACCAAGTTTATCATAATGCTTTCTAAAGCCTAAAAACTCATAATACATATCATCTGCTAACCCAGGAAGCCAGTTAACGTGCATTAATGCTGTTTCAGATCCTTTTAAAAACCCAAGCCCTGCAGGATTCCAATAACTAGCATAGGCATCATCAGCAACGGCGACCTGCGCTTCACCCATTCCGCCAGCTCTAGCACCAGGCGCAATTAAAAGAAAAATTGCTCCAGCTTCGCTCTGAGCTGGTAAAATATTAATAAAAATTTGAAGTACAAATAGTACAGTGATAAAACGCTTCATTGGAAGTCTCCTAGATAATGTAAATTTAATATTATGTGACCTCATTTTATGAGGATAAAAATAGCGTTTATTTAATAATAGTACTCCTGATTATTGGACAGTGAATATATTCAATCAACCAACGTTCTGTCAAGGTAAGTTTATCGTCCTTTTTCTACTGATTAACGAGCCAAAGAGTCAAAGGCGGAAAATACGTAATTACAAGAACAGCAATTAAAAGAACGATAAAGTACGGTAATGTTGATTTATATATAACCGGCATCTTTTCTTCAAATCTATAGGCTGATAAGAACAAATTCATACCAACTGGAGGAGTTAAGTACCCAAGCTCAAGGTTTGCTATAAATATGATAGCTAAATGAATTGGATCTATACCGTAATGTATACCTAATGGTGCAATAAGCGGAACAACAATAATAATTGCACTGAAAATATCCATTAAACAGCCTATTATTAAAAGAAAGATGTTTAAGAGGATAAGGAAAAGGTATTTTGAATGGACTATATCTTTCATGAATGCTAGTATAGTCATTGGAATCTGCGCATCTACCATATAACTAGTAAGCCCCATAGCTGAACCAATAATGATTAATACACCACCAACCAAAGTAGCACATGAAACTATAATTGATGGAATTTCTCGAAGCTTTAAATCTTTATAGATAAATGTTTCAACAACAAATACATAAACGACGGTAAAGGCAGCAGTTTCTACAAGTTTAGCATGTCCACCAAAAATGCCATAAAGTACTATTAGTGGAATAAATAATTCCCATTTAGTCGCCCAACAACTTTCTAAGGCATTTCTAGCATTAAATATTTCTTTCTTATTTCCTTTTACCGCTCCAGATAAATAAGACCAAACAGATAAAATAATTATTAAAAATATTCCAGGCATTATACCTGCTAAAAATATACTTTTTATTGATATCCCAGCCGTCACGCCATAAAGAATAAGGGGCAAACTAGGAGGAAAAAGTAGTCCGATTGAACCAGAAGCAGTAATTAATCCTAAAGAAAAGTTTTTACGATAACCATCTTTTGATAGCATTGGAAAAAGAAGCCCACCTAAAGCAAGAATAGTAACGCCAGATCCCCCAGTAAGAGCCGTGAAAAACCCACAAATAAGAAGTACAATTACCGGAGTACCACCAGGCATCCATCCAAATGATGCTTTAAAAACATTTATAAGCCTATCAGAAGCTTTACTTTCAGCTAAAAAGTAACCGGCTAATGTAAATAATGGTATGGTTGCTAAATGAGGTGACACAACTATCCGATATGATTCAGCAATCACTGCAGATATTGGAACATAGTCGTACCAGAAAAACAGAATACCAAACCCAGATAAAACTATAAATATTGGAGCTCCTTTAATAATTGATAAAAGAAGCAAAAAAGAACTTAACATTAGTATAAATGAATTTTCTCTAATCGAGTCCTGAGAAGTCAAAAAAACAATTATAAAAAGCATTGTTATAAGTCCTCCAAAAGAAAAAATATTTCTTTTCATCTTGAGTAATAAATGCATCAAAATAATAAAAAACCCAGCTGGTATCGCAGATTGAAAAAGCCATCGGGGTAAGTTAGGAGCAACGAACGCAGGATTTTGAAATGATAGTTCGACTAAAACTAAATCCGCACTGCCAACAATTAATAAAAATGTTATAAATATCGATACCCATCTTGATATATGGACAAAAAAACCATTTTGTTGAGCATCAAATAATGAGCTATTTGATAAAGATAATAATTTATTCTGTCTAGATGCTATTATTGCGCCACTAAAGCCAATTAATAATGTTAAATGCGAAACAAGAGTTTGCGAGGCTGGTATTTTTGAAAATTCAGTAAAAAAAGGACGGATTATTTCTCGAATGAGTAAGTCTGAGAATGGAAGGGCCACCAAAAAGATAAAAATAGTACAAGCAATATAATTTTCTATTTTATTGGTAATCTTCACTATTGATTTTTATTTTTTTTTCATTGAAGGCATGCCACTTTTTAAATCCATTACTCTATCAAAAATTTCTTCCTGAACTATATTACCTCTAATTAGTGGGTACATTGATTCAACTAATTCGTTCCATTCGTCAACTTGGTCTTGGTTTAAGTTATTAACTTTCAACCCATATTCTTTCATAACCTCAACTGCCTCGTCTTCTTCTTTTCGATTGTTTAGCTGGTATTCTATACCAGTCTCTTCAGAAACTTTTAGCATAGCCTTTTGATATTTTGGTTTTATCCTATTCCACATTTTTAAATCTATCACTAGAGCTGCTGTTAGAATACCCCATTTCATATTTAACATGTTTTGTGTAATACCAAAATATTGATTTGCTGCAACATATAAAGGTGGAAATGGCATAGCGTTTACAAGTCCCGTTTGTAGACTAGAATGTACATCTGGGACTGCAAGCGGCACTGCATTAAAACCAGCCTCATCATATAATTTTGCAGTTTTATAATCACCTGCCCAAGTCCAAATTTTCTGAGATTTTAAATCTTCAGGTGTAAAAATAGGATTTTTAGTAAACCAATACACCCATCCAACATCTACCATGGTCAAAACTTTGACCCCATTTTTTTCCGCACCACTTATTAAATCATCTTTGATTTCGTTTCTTATATAGTCTATATCTCCATACTCTTGAAAAAGCAATGGAATAAAACAATAAGTATATTGTGGGTTTATTTCTGTTAAGCCCTCAGCTGAAATAGCTGCACCATGAATTTGACCGATTTTCATTTTTCTTATCATATCACGCTCATCGCCGACAATGCCTCCGGGATAGATTCTCAACCTTACATTGCCATTCGTTTCTTCTGTCCAACGCTCCCCCATTTTTGCAATCAGTGAGTACCAGGGAGTACCTTCAGGCGCTAATGTTGCCATCTTGATAATTGTCTTTCTAGCAAAAGAGAACTCAGTGAACATTAACAAAATTGATATATATATTATAACCTTATTCATACCATGTAACCTTTTTTTAATAAAAAAATTCATCAATATTATCCAGGAGCCACTCAGCTCTATTTTTATTTATTGTATTTGTCAGTTGAAATTGTTTGGCAGATTTTGTGTTTATTTTTAATGCTTCATTTAATAAATAGACAAATTCATCTCTGTTTTGCCTGGTCTTTGAGACTGATTCCGCAAAGGTAATATAAGGAGTCATATCCTTTCCATTAGATGCTTTTACAGCAGATTCAAATAAATGTTTTGAAACAGAATCTGCTTCTTCTGAAGTCATCAATGGGTTGTTCATTGAATATGTTATTAAGGCAACCAACGCAGCACCATTATTCCAATTGGGATCTAAAGCGACTATAGAATATAATAACTTCCCAACTCTAGGCAGTTTTATAATCCACTCAGGATTTCCACTACTAGAGCTTATTGCACCTCCATAGGCAGCAGCAGTCCAGTATAATAATTCCAAGTCACTATTTTCAATATCAACGCTTGGTATATTATCAGTACTTGAGTTTGTGTCGTCGCACAACCACTTATAATAATTATTATAAAGATAACTAATTGAAGAATCACCGTAAGAAACAGCATTCTCAAAGTACTGATGAGCTTCCAATTCAAAAGTTTTCGCTTTTGAATAATTTTCCAACATTAAACGATCAGATAGTTCAATTAAAAAGCCGAACGCATAGGTAGTTAAAGTTTCAACTCCCTCAATCTTGTAATCAATATTATTAGGATCTTTTTTTAATTTTTTTTGAACTTTATTAAGAGCGGTTTTTTTGTATAAATGCCCAGCAACTTTAGGAGTTTTGTCCAAGACATAGACCGTAGGGCTGCAAGAACTAAAAAATAAGATAAATAATAAGTAAAATAATCCTTTAATGCGAAATTTCTTTGTAGATCGGATATGATTCACAAAGATCCTTAACGTTTGATTTTACTTTTTTTAGGTTAACATCACTATCGGGGTTATTTATCACCATATCAATCAATTGCGCTACTTTTTTCATTTCTTGAGCACCCATATTTCTTGTAGTAATTGCGGGCGTACCGACCCTTATACCACTTGTAATAAAAGGACTACGTTGATCAAATGGCACCATATTTTTATTAACTGTAATCCCTGCTTTTTCTAACGCTTTTTCTGCAGCTTTACCTGATATACTTTTATTTGTTAAATCAATTAATACTATATGTGTATCAGTACCGCCAGAAACAATATTGTAGTCCATTTCAATGAGCTCTTGAGCCATTACCTTCGCATTTTCTACAATTTTATTTGCATAAACCTTGAAATCATCTTTAATCGCTTCACCAAAAGCAATAGCTTTTGCAGAAATTATATGCATTAATGGACCACCTTGCATACCCGGCATTACGGCTGAATCAAGTAGTTCTGATATCATTTTTGTTCTACCAGATTTCGGAGCGATTTTCCCCCAGGTGTTCTCTTTATCTTTTCCCATCATGATAATTCCGCCCCTAGGGCCTCTTAAAGTCTTATGAGTAGTACTTGTAATTACATCGCAATATGGAACTGGAGAAGGATGAACGCCTGCAGCTATTAAACCACTAGGATGAGCAATGTCTGCCATTAAAAAAGCACCAATCTCAGTTGCAATTTCATGAAAAATTTCAAATTCAACAAACCGTGGATAAGCACTACCACCGCAAATAATCATTTTAGGCTTATGCTCTCTAGCTAACGCTCTTACATTATCAAAATCTACACGTCCAGTATTTTTATCAACCTGATAATTCACAAAATTATAAAGCTGACCTGAAAAATTAACTGGGCTTCCATGAGTTAGATGCCCCCCATGTGCTAAGTCAAGGCCCATAACTGTATCTCCTACGGAAAGAAAGGTCATAAAAACAGCCATATTCGCTTGAGAGCCTGAATGAGGTTGAACATTGCCATATTCAACTTTAAAAAGGCTTTTAAGCCTATCAACAGCTAAGTTTTCAGCCTCATCTACATGGACACAACCGCCATAATACCTTTTGCCAGGATAACCTTCAGCATACTTATTAGTCATAATGCCTCCAGCAGCTTCTAAAATTGCCGGGCTCGTAAAATTCTCGGAGGCTATAAGTTCAAGTGTATTATGCTCTCTTTCCTCTTCTCTTTGGATAATATCATATAATTCGGGGTCGCTATCTTTGATATAAGACATTTATTTTTTCCAATTTTTTTCTGGAGAAAGATTATCTGTTACCCAATCGTAGCTAGCTGTAGTAGTCCGTATTACGCCCGATCTTTTTACTTTATCTTCAGCCATAAACCATTGAGCTTTGCCGTATAACAAATCTTTCGCATTGTCTTTTAGATACTTCAATCGATTAAAGCCTCTGTAATTCATTTCGTTAGCTTTGGTAAAATTATCATAAGCAAGTTTTGCTACAATTCTATCATCGACAGTTAAGGGGTTGTTTTTAAGTGACTCCCAGGCTTTGTAGAACACTTTACCTTTTTGACCAAATCCATTTCCACTATTATCAATTAAATTAATAGATTTATCAGCCCAACGGAGAGCCTTTCCATAATTTTCAATATCAATGTAAATATCTGAAATGGTTATAGCAACTCGACCATCTCTAGGATCAATTTTAAATAATGATTCATAAGCAGATGCTGCATTCTCTAATTCATCGGACTCCCAAGATACTTTTCCTAATTTCTGATATGCGAGCTTACTAGTTGGTTCTTTTGAAATAATTCTTTTAAGAATATCCATAGCTTCGTCTGCTCTGTCAGCTTTTATGAGTCTATCAGAATAATCAAGGCCATAACTTATATTGTCAGGATTGTCTGAATAACGTTTTTCATATACTTCTAATGGATTTTTTCCACTATTTTCATAAGCAATGGCAAGCTCACTTTGAGCAACATCATTTGTATCATCGACTCTAAGTATCTTTCTGAGTACTATTATCTGATTATCGTAGTTACCTTGATCTTTATAAATTTTTGCTAGGTCATTTAGAATACTAATATCATTCGGCGCAATATCTACCAAACGCTCATATTCAATAATTTCTTTATCTACCTTACCTTGCCTTTTGTATGCGTATGCTAGTTGCTTTCTTAATTGAACATTTTGCGGGATTTTTTGTAGACCATCTACTAAAACATATTCTGCACTATCAAATCGGCCAATTTGTGTGTAAGCAAATGAATAATACTGATATATTTCTTCAGGTGGAGCATAAACAGCATTCCATTCGTCACAACTTAAATCTGTAATTTCACTGTAGATTCTAATGGTTTGCTTCCAGTCACGATTGCGATAATATTCAGCAGCGCTACTCATTAAGCGAGGGCACCTGACGTCTCTTAGAGAATCTAACCTAGCTTTTTCTTTTGCAAAATCCATATCTGAACCATCCTTTGGAGGAACACACATTGAAAAAACAAATAAAAAGAGGCCTATAAATAAAACTCGATTTGTCAATAATTGCATACTACCTTTGTCTCCTTTTTATAAACCATATATCAGCAATACTTATTCCTACTTGAAATCCTCTAAAAAGTTCTTCACCAATAAAAATATTCGAATGATCCCTTAGACTAGAATGATAAGTAAAATCTATCTGATTTCCCACTGTTTTAAATTTATATCCAAAACCAAAAGAGAAACCAATCTCAGAAATATTATTTTGGCCGTCTATTCTAAGGAGTGAAGCATTATTAAACTCATCAAGAGTGTAAGCATTAACAGAAAAACCAGAACGAAAAGTAAAATTGTCAAATAATTGAAATGATTTTTCATTTGAAAACCAGACTACACCCAAAGAAATATGGTTACTATTAACTATTCTGTTATTAAAACTGTTAGGCATTTCATTTTCAAAAGAAGAATTATCTTCATTTTTTTCAAACTCTAAGGATAATTGTAACCTATCTAGAAATATTTTTGATACTCCTATGCCCAAAGAAAATGGCCTATGAATATCAGTTAGCCTCTTCGTTAATGGATTAGGAACATCATTGGGTTCAGGGAAATCATACCCCGGATTTAGATAATCGTAAACAAGATCATGATACCCATTTTTATTTGCATCAAAATATGGATAAAGCTTAGTACTTAAAGCTTCTAGAGGTTTAATAGAAACCTTGGATTTAAAATATAAACTCAATTCATTAATTTTATGTTCTGCAAACAACAGAGCATTAATCCCCGAAAAATTTAACCTAGAAGATAATGTATATGGAATTTCATCAATATTTAAATTATTACTCTGCCTAGAAGAACCAAAAAGAAGTTGAAACGTAACACCTATACTCGTCTTAGGAAGTATTGATGAAGCTACAGATAAGTTAAAGGCCATTATACCTCCAGCTTGTTTATATTCTTTCGCCATGGAAACTGTGTCTCCAAAAACGATTGATTCAGAGTTTAATGAGTCAAGCAAATTGACCTTTTGGTAAGAATATGGATGAAGCTCAATACCTAAAGCATGCTTTCGCTTTATAGGGATGATAAGTTGCGCAGATTGCAAGTTTGAATAGCCGTTTATAGAGTTATTTTTTATTGTCGACTCAAATCCATTGTAAGCTATAGACAAAGAAGTAAACTTTAAATTTGACCATGTCGTTGGATTTGATAAAGAGACATGATTTCTGTAAGAGGGCGTCATTCCAAGAGAACTGCTCCCACCAGCAGAGGCGGAGGACCATTGTTGAAGACTACCTATTCCATAACCATTAGATGGCCCTTGAGAAAAACACATTGAGACAAAAAATAATATCTTAAGCAATTTATTAAGGAGCAACATAAAAAATCTCTAAGCGGTTATTTACATTATCTAAATCAAAAAACAAACTATCAAATAAATCATTGCTCATATTTGAATAAAGTTTAAAACCAACGTTTTTAATAGAATCTGTCATTAGAATAGATTGAAAATATGATTTCAAAGAAATTTCAAGCTTTCCACTTGCTGTTGTTGCAGAGGAATAATGCTGCCCTAGATAATCATACGGATCTAATTCAAAAACCTGAGAAGTTGTATCAATTTCAACTTTAAGCGGATCCATTCTTACAGAAAAAGATTTTAAAGTATCATTAGTATTTTCTTTCTGATATAAAGATAAGTTGGCGTAACGAATTACAGAGTATGGTGGTAATGAAAGAGAGTCAAAAGGAATATTAAAGATTGACCTGTATCCCCTAGCTCGACTTATAAATATAGAATTATCAACATTAATAGCATCCTCCATATCTTTAAGGATAGACAAATCTTCGGAAACGTATACAAGTCTAGTGAGAGTGTCAATAATAGTAGAATCTGAGCTAAGATCAACCTCACTTCTATAATAAACCTCTATCTTAGGATCTAGGCTTCCAGAGCTGTATTCTCTACTAAATAGCTCAATAAATGATTCGTCTGCACCATAAGACAAAGCAAAGGTACGATATAATTTGGTCGTATCAATTAAAGACTCAGATATGCTACTCAAATTCCATGACAGAGAAGTCTCTTGAAATTGACTAACAGTATCAGAAGTATCAATTATAACGTCAATTGCAGGTGAGCCTAAATTACTCCATGAAGAAAAATCAATGTTAGATAAATCAGCTAAAGAACTATTATTTTCATCAAATATTGAATCATTTGAAAAATATAATTTTAAGTTGTTATCAATTGTAAGAGAACTATCTCCAGCAAAAACTTTAAAGAATAAACTATCCACAGTCACAGTTGAATCAATAAAAGTATTCCAACCAATTGTAGAAAATTTTAAAAGCGAGCTAGTAAAGTTGAAACCATCTTGGTTGCCGACATATAATTTATTGTAGCCACCAATATCTGGAGAAACTTGGTAATTAAAAGCTGTTATATCACTGCTAGTGATTAATAGAGTATCAATAGATTGGCTAATATTGGAAAGATCAGATTGAATTGGCTCTTCAGAGCGATTTGCAAAAAAAAGTAAAAGGCCACATAAACCTATTGTGGATAATAGACTGGTAAATTTCATTTATAGTTAACCTAGGATAGTTTGAAAAGTTCCAAATTTTTTATTTTTAAAAGTAGTATTGTGGTAGCCGAAAATCTTTGATTAATAAATACGCTTGTCAGATTTGGTCTTTAAGAACGATAGTATCCGCTAAATAGATGATTTATATAATTTTAATTACTTAGATGTAGCATCAAATATGACTTCCTCTAAAGACTCTGTCATTGCATTAAAATCTATATCCTCTGCATCTTCTTGATCAAAAACTGTAATCTTGTCCTTGTTGTCTTTAAAAGCAGATCTTTTAAGCAAATTTGTAGATATCTTTTCCCCCGGCCTATTCATTACTAAAATAGCATCGGCGCTATAACTGGCAACATCATATATATTTAATTTCGAACCTTTAATCTTAGGATCAATCTCAATTCCCATTTTAACAAGTTCTGCCCTATCCACTAGCGAGTATTCATCTTGATCATGAACGACTAAAACTGTTTTAATTTTCTTGTAAAAATTGCTTATACCTTCGTATTCATTCTTGTAATAATTGGGGATTAGAGCTGATTGCCAACCATTACAAACAAAAATGTCTGGAACCCAAAAAAGATGAGGAAGAGTACTGATTACAGCTTTAGAAAAATATGCATATCTCTCAACATTATCCATTAAGATTCTACCGTTTTTAGATTTATACAATAAATTTGTCAAAGGCTGAAACCATTTTTCGCTCTCAAGAAAATAAACTTGAACTCTAGTCTTAGGAATAAATGCACTCTTAGCGCTTGCAGATTCTTCTTCTCCGCGAAAGTTAAAAGGAATTTCTCTTAATCTGATAACCTCTCTAAGAATATATTTACGTTCACTAATAAAACCATACTTGGGAATAATAGTTCTAATGTCATGACCTAATTCTTGAAGCATTGCCGGAACAACAGTTGAAAAACTTGCAAAATTTGACACATTTGCAAATGGAACAATTTCTGTAGTGCTAAAGTATATTTTTTTTGGTTTTGGCATATATCATTTCTTGTTTTTTTTAGTCAAGGGATAGCTTTCTCAGTGCGTCTTTTGCTTTTGGGTAGTATTCACTGCCAGGGAAGTAATCAATTAATCTTTGAAACTCTTGCTTTGCTTTTTCAATACTTCCCATACTTTGATATGCAAGTCCAAGCTTTAATTGCGCATCATCATCTTTGTCCGTACCCGCATAATTAAAAACTTTCACAAATTCTCCGACGGCTCTTTTAAAGTCTTTTTTTGAATAATAACACTCAGCAAGCCAATATTGACAATTATCAGCTAAATCATTTGTAGCATCAGAACTGACCAAATCTGCAAACCCCTTAATGGCACTATCATATTCTTGATTTTGGAAAAAACCAAGACTCTTCATGTAATGTTTTTTGTACTTTGCCGCATTAAACTGTGGCTCAGTAGCAGCAATTGATCCTGATTTCATTTGAGACATTTCATTATAACTGTTTGTAAGAGTAACAATTTTATTTTCAATCATAACTAGTTTATTATATATTTCGAGAGATGTGCTATCCATAAATTTTGCTTGATTTTCTAACTTAGCAATTTTGTTATTTAGTGTATTAATTCTCTTCATCATAACAACAGTAATTGAATCTTGCTGAGCTTTACTACTAACAGATTTTCTGAATGCAGACATTAATTCTGGCAACAGGAGTCTATCATTAAATTCTAGAGAGTCTACCAATACTCGAACCCTGTCTATTTTAGCATTAAGCCGTCTTAATTCTTTGTCATAGTTTTTGGAACTTTGAGAAAATAACAATGAACTATTAGTAAGGATAAGTGCGAATAAAAATATAATTTTGGATGATTTAACCATATGATTACCAATTTTATTAAACAAAATCTTCAATATAATTTACCCGATAAAAAACAGAACAACAATATCTTAAAATATTATCATCAATCAGAATAATTAATACTAAACCTCATAATTAGCCCTATCATCAAATAACTGGTAACAAGGAACGTCCCTCCTGCTGAAATAAAAGGAAGAGGTAGGCCTTTTACAGGGATCAAACCAACAGTCATTGCCGTATTCACAAAGACGTGAGCCAAAAGTATAGAGCCTAAGCCGATGAGACTCAAGCTTGAAAACTTATCTTTTGATAAAAAAGAATTTCTAATTATGGAACTAATCAAATAACCAAATATAATCAAAATAACAACTATCGCTATAAACCCAAATTCTTCTCCAATTACTGAGAGGATAAAATCAGATTCTTGAACTGGCAAAAACTTTAAATGAGTTTGTGTACCCTCACCCCAACCTTTCCCAAATAATCCTCCAGAGCCAATAGCAGTTTTGCTCTGTATAATCTGATAAGCAGCACCTAAAGGGTCTTTTTCTGGATAAATAAATGTCAACACCCTGTTTTGCTGGTACGGGTTGAGCATATCCCAGATGGGTCGAGACAAAAGACCAAAAAATACATTACCAAAAAAATAACCAGCACCTGAAATAATTTTTGTATTTGAATAAAAAATTACTGCTGCAATAATTAAAGCCCAAATTGAAAAAGTGATAACATTAAAAGCAGTTAATATTGACAAAATAGGCGCAACTAGTAAAAAAAGATAAAAGGGCCTAGCTCCAGACCAATATAACATTGGGAAAATAACACTGATCATCACGAGAGCAGTTCCTAAATCTGGCTGATTTAAGACAACTAACGATGGAAATAATGCAATTAAAATTGGAATTAGGATGGATTTAAAATATTGAATATTTATAGTATTATCAGATAAATACCTAGCTAACGCAATCACAGTAAATATTTTAGCAAATTCACTTGGTTGAAAATTAAAAGGCAAACCAATATTGAGCCACCTGTAAGTACCCGCATGAGTAGCACCAAAAAATGGGAGGATTACCAATACTATCCCGAGACTATAGATTACGTAAGCATATTTATGGATTAAATATTTTGGTGTAAGAAACGCAATTAAAAAACCGGCAAAAGCAAAAATCAAGAAAAACAATTGTTTGAAAAACGGATTTTGGACGATAGATGGACTTTGATAAGAAATACTACTAAGCGCGACAAGGCCAATAGAACTTAACAAAGATGCAGAAAAAATTATTTTCCATGGAGTCTCAATAATATTTAGTTTTTTAAAATTAATCATCTTGATGCAAATCGAGAATTTTCAATTATTTTTTCAAAAACTTTCTTTGCCAAGGGAGCGGCAACTGCTCCACCAGAACCTGCATTCTCCAACAAAATAACTATTGAATACTTTTTCTCGTTATAATCTGCCCAACCTACAAACCAAGCATGATTATCTCCATGGGGGTTTTCTGCTGTACCCGTTTTCCCGAAAACTAAAAAATCATTAAAATTTGGATCAGATTTTTTACCAGTTCCGTTACTACTTATTATTGCAGATCTTAGGCCATTATGTATGTTACTCCATATATCAGAAGATAGTTCAGGCTTTACATTTTGAGGTAAATTATCTACAAATACAAAATGACTATTTGGCGAACTACCTTTTGTAGATAATAAATTAATATAATTTAAAACTTGAATTGGAGTAACTAAAAGTTCGCCTTGACCAATAGCCAAATTTAATAGAACACCCCTGCTCCAACCAGACTTACCATATCTTTTTGACATATAACTTTTATCAGGAACTAGACCACTAGCCTCGTTAGGTATATCTATATTTGTCTTTGAACCAAATCCAAATTGATTGAAAGTATCATACAAATTTTCTAAGCTAAGCTCAGTTACAGTCTTGTAAAAATACACATCACAAGACACTGACATTGCTTCTACTAGATTTAGACTGCCATGCCCCTCAGTAAACCAACAACCAAAAATCCTGTCACCAAACTGATAAAACCCTGGACAATGATACTTATTATTTTTATCAAAATTGTCTTGTTTTAGCAGTGCCGCCTGGGTAATCATTTTGACTATTGAACCAGGTATGTACGTACCTTGTATATATCTATTAAGAAGAGGTTTATCCTGATTCGTGCTCATGTCCTTCCAATTAGATTCTGTTATTAATCCAGTAAAGAAATCAGGCGAGTAATCAGGCGCACTAGTCGCTGCTAATACACCACCAGATAAAGGGTCTCCAACTAATATCACACCTTTTTTATCAGTCATTAAGTTTTCGCAAAATAATTGCAGCTGCAAATCTATTGTAGTTCTTATATTGCTCCCAGGAATAGGTCTTGTATCATCTAATTCTGAAGCAGTTCCCACTTCGCGACCAGATGCATTGACCTCATAAAAAGAGGTACCTCTTTGACCCATTAAAAAAGCTTCATATTGTTTTTCTAAGCCAGACCAACCAACTAAATCACCAAGTTCATAGGCATCTTTGTTTTTAAGATTTTTTCTAATCGACCTATCAATTTCTTTTACGTAACCAAATAAATGAGCAGCCCTAACTCCATTGGGAAAAAACCGCTCAGGAATTTGATCATAATAAACACCTTCAAGGTTTAATTTATTTTCTTCTAGATTTCCAAGTTGCAAAAAATTCATATCCTTTGCAAGTCGAGTAGGTATAAATCGACCCCTGTAATATTTTTTATAGTTTGAATGAATAATACTAGAATCAGATTCAATATAGTCTGCAATTAGTTTAAACTGACTACCTTTATCTTTCATTTCACCTGGAATCGCAGTCAAAACATAAACAGGATAATTATCAACAAGTATTTCTCCATCTCTAGCCAAAATCAATCCCCTTGGAGCATTTTTATTTACTTTTCTTATTCTATTCGTATTTGATTTCAATCTATAAATTTCATGTTCAACGATTTGAATTTGGAAGTATCTAGCACCAAGCAATAGCAACATAAACCAGGCGAATGACCTGGCAATGAAAAATTGCCTACTTGAAACTAAATTATCTGATTTAAGCATGTTATCTTTAAATTTTGTAAAGAGGTACCATTATTTGTAAAATACCAAGAAAGACCAAAGTGTAAAGTGATGTTGCCAACCATTTTATCAAAAACTGGGTGGGTTCATCTACAAGTAATTGCTGGTAAACAACTAAAGAAAATATTAAAAATTGACAAAGAATAATAAAAACCCATAATGAACTAAAATATAATTTGTTAAGTTTTTCATTTTGACCTTTTAAAAAAGCGCTAGAGTATCCAGTGACCGTATAAACAAGAGGCGTCAACCCAAAGAATTGATTTGTACCAGATGATAAATCAATAAACAAACCTATGAAAAAGCCAAATAACGTACCCACTAAACCACCATTTTTTATGGATATGTAAAGCAGAACAATTAAACAAAAATCTGGATCGATAGTACCCAAAGAGAAAAATTCCGATGTCCACGATTGAAAGAGAAATGTAACAAATATTATAATAAAATATTGAAAGACTATCATTTGTTTTCAATTACAACAAAAACGTTTTGAATTGATTCAAAATCATTTTGAATTTTCACATTAACAACTTTTTGATAACTACCTCTTTCATCATATACGCCTGAGACTATACCAACAGGTAATTTTTCAGGATATATATTACTGAAGCCTGAAGTGATTACCCTGTCACCTATATTTATATCAACATTCTTTTGCACTTCATATACTCTGCATGTATTATCTCGAGACCATCTTAAAATTCCAACAGCACCACTCGGCATAATTCGAACACTTAATCTAAAATTATTGTCAGATATAGATTGTACTATTGAAGACTTTTTTCCAACTACAACGGTTTTACCTATTACGCCATCGGGTGTAAGGACTGCTTGATTAGGCATAATATTATTTAAAGAACCTACATCCAGAGTCAAAGACTTAACATTCGTCTGAATACCTTTATTAATAATGCTTGCTGGAATAATTTTTAGCCTTGTTTCTCTTTTAAAATTTAGAAGATCTCTTAAATTTTTATTTTCATCAGCAGCATATAAAATTGACTCTAGCTGTAGATTGAGTTGAAGGTTTTTTTCTCTAAGATATTGATTTTCCTCGTTAACAATAGCAAGTGATTTAACTTTTACTAATGGCGTTGAAAGAAAAGAAACCAAGTCCGAAGAGAATCCCCTAATCACACTCATTTCATCATTATTGCGATTAAAAAGCAGAGCAAAAGAAAAGAAAAGAGCAACGGCAAAAACAAAATGATCTTTGTTTTTAATTAAAAATAACAGAAGGTTGCGCATGAACAACCTCTAGAGTAGAACCGCCTCATATTTTTTCAAGTCTTCTAAGACCATTCCTGTGCCCCTAACAACAGATAATAATGGGTCTTCAGCAACATTAACTGGAACATTAGTTCTTTCTCTAATTATTTGATCTATACCCTTTAGTAGACTCCCACCACCAGCTACAATGATGCCCCTCTCTAAGATATCAGCAGCTAATTCAGGAGGTGTTTGTTCTAAACATCTTTTGACAGCTTCTACTATTGCATTCACAGGGTCTTTTAGAGCTTGCCTGATTTCATCTGAACTCACTTCAATCGTTTTGGGAATACCTGTGACTAAATCTCTTCCCCTAACGGATATTTCCGTTGAGTTCATTTGCATAGCTGAACCAACAGATTTTTTAATCGACTCACTCATTCCAAGACCAATTTCAAGCTTATGCTCATTTCTAAACCATTGCAGTATACACTCATCCATTTCATCACCAGCAATGCGAATTGTTTCTTTAGTAACTACGCCATTCAAAGATATAACGGCAATTTCAGTCGTTCCTCCACCTATATCAACAATGATATTTCCTATTGGCTGGCTTATATCAAGACCAATACCAATGGCCGCTGCAACAGGCTCCTCAATTAGATAGACTTCCCTCGCATTAGCTCTCTCTCCAGATTCTTTAACCGCTCTTCTTTCAACCTCGGTTACACCTGAGGGCACACAAATTACCATACGCGGTCTAGCCATACGGCTAAAATTAATCTTGTTTATAAAACCTTGAAGCATCCCATCAGTCATTTTAAAATCAGCTATAACGCCATCTTGTAAGGGCCTAACGGTTTCTAAGTCTCGATGTGTTCTTCCAAGCATAGCTTTTGCCTCATCTCCGACAGCTACAATCTGATCATCATGTATCGTTCTAGCAACAATTGAGGGTTCATTGATTACAACACCCTTTCCTTTTAACCAGATAAGCGTATTAGCAGTACCAAGATCAATCGCGATATCTCCAGATATCCAATTAACAATGCTTGAAAGTGATTTTTTGTTCATTTTATAAAATTTTCGCACGACTGGATGCTCCGCAATCTAACGATTATTCATGAAATAGCTTATTTAAATTTTTTATAAAAATTTAAAAATTAGGCCCGATAAATGGCTTATCTAACTTAAAATCTCCAAACCCATTCTGGTCTCTAAAAACGAACTGTTTATTTAGCCTATTGTAATACCAGGCTTGATAAATCGAAGTATTAGTGCTGGTGGCATTTGACCTTTGAATTTCATCAGGAGGACCGAAAAGTATATATATCATTCCAAAATCAGTTTCCCAACCTTCCTTCCAAGACATATTAAAATATTCATTAACATAATTAACTCTGATATAATACTCTTCCATTAGTTCGTTAATATTTGTTTCTGGCGTAGGATCTCTTTTATTCCAAAACTCAAGAAATATTTTCTCCAGCGCCTCCCCTTTCTTGCCTTTTGCTTCTTTTCTTTCATTATTTGTTAAAAGATATCTCATTTGCTGAAAAGAGGTTTCTACATTATTGACGAAGCCTGAAAGTCCAGGCTTATAAATAGAGATTTTTTTCATGACTTCTCTTTCTTTATTTGACTGTATCAGTTTAATTCCAATCTCAAGTCCCATTGTGGATAATATACTTTTATCTAATTTATATCTATGGTTAAAAAAGCCACCTGAAGTATCTTTTTTTGATATAAGAAACTTCCCATCTTCATTCATTCCTTCCATAAAACCCAAAACTTCATATGGCTCACTATCAACAAACCCAGATACAATCAAAGTAAGACCCCTATCAATGTTTGTTATCCTTTTACCTGTTATAGGGAATTCATTAACGTCAAATCCCCATTCGCCTTCAAGGTTTGCTACAATAAGAGGCTCCATTAAGGATGGTTTTTTTTTGAATTTTGAAAAATCAATTTTAATATTTTTAGAACCCTTGTTTCTTGTGTCTTTATCATAAAGCTCTGATTCTATTTCATATTTATTTTTTGCTACTGTAAAGTTTGAAAAATGTTTTCTAGTCCTTAATCTTGATTGTGTTTGAATGTAATCATCAGTGGTTATCGAATCTGTCCACATTTTTCTAAAAATACGTTTACCTTTATTATTTTTTAAAACAATGGAAACATCATATGAAGCAAAAAATGAATTATTTTTTTTTACAAATTGAAGACTTCGAAAAGGAATATCCACAAATGCTGTCACGAGGATTGAGTCTTTTGAAATAGCTCTAGAAAATTCTAATAAATTATATCTTCCAACATTACTTAAAGACTTATTTTTTTTTGAACGCTGTCCAGAAATAAAACTGCATATAATAAGAGCTGCAATTATGCCTGATAATATTCTTTTCATCATAAGTCTTTTCTCCATTTAAACCTAATTAGACCTTCACTAGTTCCCATCCAAACATATTTACCTATTTTTTCTAAGGAATTGACTGACCCAATGAAGTCAAATTTATACTCTCTAGTTCTTTTTGATTTTAAATTTATTCTAAACATACCCTGACTAGTTCCAATAAAGCAAAATTTACCGACCACAATAAGATCAGAAACATCCAGTCCTCTATAATCAGAAGCTGGAATCACCATATCCCAAAATTTCTCTTCAATATTAAAACTAACCACGCCAATATTTGTAGCAAAATACAATAATTGGTTATCTTGAAATATTGAAGTGACGCGTGAAACAGGAAAATCTAAATAAGAGTTACCTATTGAAAGCGCATTCATAATTTGCGGGTTATTTTTATCATAAAGATATATTCCAGTTCTAGAAGCAACCCAGACACCAAACTCATTTAATAATAAATCATTTACAGGATGATTATAAAAAAGATATTCAAAACCCATTGGCTCTTCTCTTTTAGATTTTCGATTAATTTGTCTTATACCATAATAAGACCCAATCCATACATAATTAGAATCTCCTACCATAGAGGTTATATCACTATTTGGTATACCTCTATCTTCTCCCAGTGTGCGCCAAAAATTATCTGGCTTATCAAAAACCAGAATGACGCCATTGCCTCCAACCCAAAGAGTATTTTCAAAATCATAGAATGAATAAACCTCTGTAAGGTTCATATTCACAGTAACATCAAAATCATAATGGTCAGTCTGAAAATTTCGGGTATTTAACCTCGTCACACCCCTGCCAATATCATAGCCTTTTGATCCTATCCAAAGATTATTTTCATTTTGAAACAATGCATTTATGTTGGAACCTCTAATACCAAATTCTGTTGGGAAGATTGCTTCCATCGTCTTGTCTCCTTGGAAAAGTGTACCGTCAGAAGTTCCTATCCAAACATCATTATGTTTTCCAATTAAACCACTAGTAATATCGATGTATCTACCATAGCCGTCTATTAGTTTTGAACCAGACGCCATCCAGCCAGACATTAGAGCATAATTATTCATAATAGTAGCAATGTCAGCTTGCTCATAATAGTTGGTACTACTCCATGAAATATTTATTTCATCTGGCCTAGGATAAATTCCCGCTAATATGCCAGAAGATTTGTCTAATTTAACGTAAACGGCGTTTGCCTTTGCCCAAACATAATTTTCAGAATTCCCAATCTGACTAATATTATCATTATTCCTTAGACCTATATCTACAAAATCAATATATCGCCAGTCTCCCTCTCTTGTAAATGAATACTGAAGCGCACCTACAGATGCAGCCCATAGGATACCAGTATTTTGATCAAAATGAACACTGCTGATACTATTGTTTTTTAATCCTTGAGCCGAGGTAATGGGAAAGTCATATTGATTGCTGTACAAGTTGTAACGATAAATACCACCATGACTAGTGCCCACATATAAGAATTCAAAACCCTCTGATAATGAATTAATTCTACCAGGTTCCTTGAAAAGTAACCAGTCAAAAGGCCTATATCGAGCACTAGGTTGAGCAAAAGAGATAGCAAAAAATAAAAAGAAATATAGACCTATATGAAAGTACCATTTCTTATTTATAGCCATTTATTAATCCATATTATAATGATGAGAAAAAATCTCTTTCAATGAATCTACACTTATAGGAAAAACACCTATCTCTTCACATACTCTTCCAGCAGCTAAATTTGCAATAGTAGATGATTCAAGAGGGTCAAGACCACAAAGGTCATTTATAGCGAAGGTAGCAATAACGGTATCACCAGCACCTGAGACGTCATAAACATTACGAGCCTTCGTAGGAATTTGATTATGCTGACCATTATGATATAAAGACATTCCCTCAGCTCCCAAAGTAAGAAGCAGAATATCGGACTCGATAAATTCTTTAAACTTAAACCCAGAATTTGGCAAATCGCCAAACTGTTTGTTGCTTACAATTGCATTATACTCTATCAAGTTAGGCTTAAATAATCTGACACCTTTAAAACATTCATAGTTATCATATTTAGGATCCACATAAACAGGTATCTCATGCTTAGATGAATAATTAATGATGTGAGAGATTATTTCTTTCGGTAAAGCACCCTTATTATAGTCTTCTATTATAATACCATCTATATCTTTGCAGCTCTTATTAAAGGCTTTGATTAATTCTTCAATCAATAACGAACTGATTTTACTAGTAGTTTCCTCATCTAGGCGAACAACCTGCTTTCCATCAGCAATGATACGAGTTTTTACAATAGTAGGTCGACTTTTATCTTTAACTAGGTGTAGTTGGATATTTTCAGATTTTTGAAAACAATTTTGCAATTCTTCAGCATTTCTACCTCCGCCAGTAATACCCAGGAGCTGAACATTAGCACCAAGACCTGATAAATTCAATGCTACATTAGCAGCTCCTCCTGGCTTGAATTTTTTTTGATCTATAGCGACGATTGGAACTGGGGCCTCTTGCGATATTCTGTCTACTTTTCCATAGATATAAGCATCTAAAATAATATCCCCAATAACAAGAATATTTTTTTTAGCATATTCTTTAGAGAGCCTGTTAATATCAATTTGCATTAACTTTTTTCAGTTTGTTCCTTGCTTTGAGATTTACTTCTTTTTGCAACAACCTCTTCATTTGCCGATGTTTGGGCATTTGCATTATTCGATTTATTCTTTGGTTTGATAGTTTCTGAGTTCGAAGGTTTCGGCGTTTCTAACGGTGCGGGAGGCTTACTAATTGATACACTATTTTTACCTACTGAAGTTTGAATATCTAGACTGATAGACTTATTGCCTGAATTAGGATTTGATGAGACCGGATTTGGATTAGAAGGTGTTTCAAGATTACGATTGTGAGTGTCTATTGATTTGTTTTCAGGATTATTATTTGATTCAGGATTTTGCTTACTACTTGAGTGCCTACTAACTGAACCTCTTGACGAATTTTCAGAATTTTGATCTGATTTACCACC
>CAJQGZ010000058.1 GCA_905478065.1 uncultured bacterium
GGTATGACTTGCAATTAATAACAATGCATATGGATGCATTATATACAAATTCAGATAATATAAATATTCCTATTTTAGAAGCAATGAAAGTAGTTTCTTTAATACAAGATGGTAACCGCAAAAAAGCAAACCTCAGACTTTTACAACTACAAAGAAAATACTAGAAGTCGCAACTTTTGTTATTATATAATTTTTGTATAATATTGAATAAAAAATCATAATTGAACCCTTCAGCTGATTAATTTCTTTTAGTGAAAAAAGATTTATTAAGAAACTTTTCTATTATTGCTCATATTGATCATGGAAAATCAACTTTAGCAGATCGTCTTCTTGAAGAGACGGAAACTCTATCTTCAAAACAAATGCAAAATCAAGTTCTTGATAGTATGGATTTAGAACGTGAAAGAGGCATTACTATAAAGAGTCATCCTATTCAAATGCAATATACCCATCATGATGGGTCTTCTTATATTTTTAATTTAATAGACACGCCTGGGCATGTAGACTTTACCTATGAAGTAAGTAGATCGTTAGCTGCATGCGAGGGAGCTTTATTACTCGTTGATGCTGCTCAAGGCGTTGAGGCGCAAACAGTCTCAAATGCTTACTTAGCGATTGAAAATAATCTTACCATAATTCCAATAATTAATAAAGTAGACCTGCCCTCAGCAATGACAGAAGATGTTAAGCAACAGATTGTCGAATTAGTCGGTTGTGAAGAAGAAGAAATTATTGAGGCAAGTGCAAAAAGTGGGCTTGGAATAAATAAGATTTTTGATGCGATTATAGATCGCATACCTCCACCACTATATAAGGACGAAGAAAAAACACGTGCTTTAATCTTTGATTCGACATATGATAATTATCGAGGAGCAATACCTTACGTTCGGGTTTTTGATGGCATAATTAAAAAAGGAATGCCTATTAAGTTTCATGCTCATGGCGAAGTTTATGAAATTACAGAAGTTGGACATTTTGTTTTAAAAATGGTTGAATCTAACGAATTAAAATCTGGTGATGTTGGGTATATAGTCGCAAGTATAAGGGATATGGGGCATATTCAGCCTGGTGATACAATTACATCTAATCATGATCCATGCTTAGAGCCACTTTCAGGTTACAAAAAGATAAAACCTATGGTATTTTCCGGTTTATATCCAGTCGATGGTGATGAATACGATCAATTGAGAGTCGCATTAGAAAGATTGAAACTAAACGATGCCTCATTAGAGTTTTTGCCGGAAACTAGTGAAGCTCTAGGTTTTGGTTTTAGATGTGGATTTTTAGGTCTTTTACATATGGAAATAATACAAGAAAGGCTTGAGAGAGAGTTTAACCTGAATTTAATAACAACAACCCCAAATGTTATTTACGAAGTTTTAATGCGAGATGGTACAACAATAAAAATCAATACTCCTTCACAAATGCCTGGTACTGGTGATATTGATAAAATACTTGAACCGATGGTCTCTGCTGAAATTTTAGCCCCGAAAGAATATATCGGAGCAATTATGACCCTTTGCCAAAAAAAAAGAGGTATTTATAAAACTACTAACTATTTATCTCCTGAAAAAGCTCAGATTTATTATGAGCTTCCCTTGGGAGAGATTATATTTGATTTTTATGATAAATTGAAATCATTATCTAAAGGTTACGCATCATTAGATTATGAATTCAGAGAATTTGTACCATCTGATTTGAAAAGATTAGAAATATTAATGCACGGAGATTCTGTCGATGCATTATCTTCAATATGCCATTCAAATGATGCTTACCACAGGGGAGTTGCATTGTGTTCAAAACTTAAAGAATTAATTCCTAGGCAAATGTTTGAAGTTGCAATTCAGGCTTGTTTAAATGGAAGAATAATTGCTCGAACAACTGTAAAAGCCCTTAAGAAAAATGTTACAGCTAAGTGTTATGGTGGTGATATCACAAGAAAAAGAAAATTGTGGGAAAAACAAAAAAAAGGTAAAAAAAGAATGAAAATGATTGGTAAGGTCGAAATACCTCAAGAAGCTTTACTTGCGGCTCTTCAAATAGGAGATGATTAGTTTAGCGTAAAAATACTAGATGTCGTACTTTTCTACATCCCGATCATATTTCTATTCTTTTTTGTTTACGATACCTCTCTTTTTTGTCTATGAAATAAGTATACTTTTTCTTTCAAAAGATGATATCATAGTTGTGCGTAATGGTGCTGATTTTTTGATGCGAAATATTTTAGAATCGTTTGATATCTATGGTTTATATGCCCTTGGATTTGTTTTTTTTTTCGGTTTCGCTCTTTCATTTATATTTTTTATAAAAGCCGATAAGAAAAAAGAATTAAAATCTAACTTTCTTTTCTTTATGTTTATCGAGAGTGTCCTATGGTCATTTATTCTTTATCTGATGTTGTCAAAGTTTATGTTAGTATTAATGAATCCTATGGGCAAAATGATTTTACAGCAAGTAACTTTAGCTATTGGAGCTGGTATATATGAAGAGTTTCTATTTCGAGTTTTATTAATTGCAGGATTAACGAGGCTACTAGGTTTTATTTTTTTATGGAAACAATTATCTAGAAAAATAGTAGCGCTTATAATTTCTGGTGGTATTTTTTCAGCATTTCACTTCATGGGTGAGTATGGTGATTTCTTTTCTATGGAATTATTTTTATTGCGATTTTTTGCTGGAATTATTTTAGGTGTTTTATATCTTTTCAGAGGATTTGGGATAACTGCATACACTCACAGCATATATGATTTAATAGTATTAATTAGGATGACTTTAGCATAATTTTTGTGGTATCATATATTTCTTATAGGGTCATATAAAGATTATTATTGGAACTACATAAAGACTATTGACGTTATAATTTTATGTTATTAAAATGGAGATTGTTCATATTTAGGCTAGGCATTATTAATTTTTTTATTTTAAATCATGAGTACAAATAAAAATGTATCCTGTAATTTTTGAAATTGGTCCAATAAAAATATATTCATTTGGTTTAATGCTTGTTACAGCATTCTACACTTGCTATGGCTTGCTGTACCTTGAAATGAAGAGACTAAAATATGATACAGAGATTGCTTCTGATATTATTTTTTGGTCTGCTGTTGGTGGTGTTTTGGGTGCGAAAATATATTATTTGATTGAGAACCTAGATCGAACTATTCAGGACCCTATGGGAATGATATTTAGTGGGTCTGGTTTAGTATTCTTGGGCGGTTTAATAGGTAGCATAATATGTGTTTCAGTCATTCTTAAAAATAGAAACCTTCCATGGTACTTATTTGCTGATATTATTGCTCCTTTAATAATGATTGGTTATGCTATTGGCAGACTTGGTTGTTTCCTAGTGGGGGATGATTATGGATTGCCAAGTTCATTGCCTTGGGCAGTTTCTTTCCCCGAAGGTTTACCTCCAACTACAATTTCAAGCTTTGCAGCTTATTACCCTTGGATTGATACTTCAGGAATAAGTTCTGAAATTTTTAAAGTACATCCCACTCAGTTATACGAATCAGTGGTTGCTGCCTTATTATTCTTTCTTTTATGGTCAAGACGTAAAATAAATCAAAGATCGGGGACTATGTTTTTTAGTTATTTATTATTAGCAGGTATCGAAAGATTTTCCATAGAGTTTTTACGGACAAATGAAAAATATTTATTTGATACATTTAGCGGTGCGCAGATGATTAGTTTTTTAATGATTTTTATTGGCAGTTATTTCTTACTGTTTCCAATTTTAAATACAAATGCTGAGAAGATACCAAAATAAATTTATATATCTTTTTGCTGTAATTTGCTTATCTCAGGCTCAACCTAGATTAAGCGTTGTAGATTATCAAGCTTTTCCGCCTGAGCTAAACATTTTAAATATAAATCCCAGTCTAGTCGAATGGGGCATTGCTGGTAGTTTTCTATTGTTAGATAAAATCGATAATCAATTGGTGAGTATTGGTACTTTAAACGGGCTGCAAACTGTAGGAGGCTTTGGAAGGGGACCTTTCTCTTTTTCTGAACCAATCTGGGTAGGTGTAGACCCTCATGGAATTTCTATTATTGATAGATTGGAAAATAAGGTTATTCAATTAGATTATAGACTTAATTACATGGGTGAGGTAAAACTAGAACCTAGGTTGTACCCCGATCTTGCAGCGATCGATCAGTGGGGCAAAATTCTAATTTATTCTTCTCAATTTCACAGTATTTTTTTATTGGAAAATAGATTGCTCAATAAAATTCCATTAATAGACTTAAATAGATTTTCTAAAATTGGATTTTGTATAAAGCGAATTAATATAAACGAAAATGGTGAAATCGGATTACTTGATTGTGATTCAGATTTTCATTTGTTTTCTAGGCACGGGGAGTATAAAAATTCATTCACATCAAATATTAAATCAGGGAAGTTTTTGGTGCCTTTGCGTAATTCTTGGTTTGTTTTTAATGAAAAAGGTGAAGGTGAATCAATTATAAAAAAAATAAAGTTGAAAATACCTGAAGTTAGTCTACCTGTCATAGATGTGAAAAGTTTGAACCGATCTTTGGCTGTATTATCTAAGGATCATATATTGATATTAAATGCTAAACTAAAATAGAGTGCGTTTTTTTGTTATTATTGTTCTGATTAACTTTTTATTTGCTAATAAAAAGTCAATCAGTGACACACTCTTTTTAAAGTCCGATAAAAATATATATTTATTAAGCGAAAATTTTATATTTCCAAAGTCATTAATTATTGACTCTAGTATTGATCAAATTATTCCAGATAGCATTGACTACACTAAAGGCTATCTTTTTTGGAAAAATAATTATGATATACCTTTAAAAATTGTTGTGAAATATAATTATCTAGAAAAAGACTTACCTCTTAGTGTAGGCCCTCTTTGGAGCAGCTTATCATATTTAGATTCTTTAGATTTAAATAAAAAAAACAAAAAAGACTTTTATAGAAATAGTTTTAATGATAATCTTTTTACTTCTGGTTCAATTGACAGAAAAATTAATTTTTCTTCAAATGGAACATCTGATTTAACGGGAGGTCTAAATTTAAGTCTAAGTGGAAAACTTGATAATGGTATTTTACTTGGAGCAATTCTTAGTGATAGAAATATGGTAATTCAACCTCAAGGCGACACTAGAAATCTTGAAGATTTTGACCAAGTGTATATATCAATGAGTAATCCCTATTTTTCTTTAAATGCTGGTGACATTTTGTACAGCAATAAGGTAGATGCATTAATAAATCTAGAGCGTAATGTAATTGGACTTAACGCTCAGGTCAAATTTGATAAATTTAATACGAATGCTTTAGTCTCATCTACTAGAGGTCAATATATAAAAGTAGATATTAATGGAATTGATGGTGCTCAAGGCCCCTATGAGCTATTGTCATCTACAAATAGTAAAAA
Source organism: uncultured bacterium (assembly GCA_905478065.1). Classification (GTDB taxonomy): domain Bacteria; phylum Fidelibacterota; class Marinisomatia; order Marinisomatales; family UBA1611; genus TMED80. Next base: position 5,406 of record CAJQGZ010000058.1, read on the forward strand.
TATATACATTATTGCAGGATCAGAGAAAGTCTGGTTAGATGGTCAAAATATGGAAAGAGGAGCAAATTATGATTACGTTATTGATTATTCATTAGCCGAAATAACATTTACGGCGAAACAGTTAATAACTGTTGATTCAGATATTTTAGTAGAATATGAATTTGTTGATGACAATTATACCAAAGGCATAGTGGCCGGTTCTTATAAGGCAAACCTGTCAAAAAATTTAAATGTGGTAGCTGGATTTCACCGAGAAAAAGATAATACAAATGACTTATCAATGAATAGTGAAATTTATCAAAATACCTTAAATGAAGGGGGGAATGCTGTTGTTATTTCTGGTGCTATTGAAGATTCTTTAGGTTCATACTATTTAGATAATGGAGTTTTTATATTTGACCCCCTTTTTTTGGTAAATGATTTTTCAAGGTATAACGTAGTCTTTACTAATAATGAAAATGGTACTTATGAGAGACTTATAAACTCATCAGGTAGAATATATTACAGGTTTGTTCATCCTGAAGAAAAAGACCTTTTGAAAGATTACTTCAGTCCAAATCAATTAATATCAGCACCAAAATCAAAGAATCTTTTTTTTTCAAAAATAAATTATGATTTTGGTAAAAATTTTTCTATAAAATCAGTTATTTCAAAATCATCAAATGATAAAAATATTTTATCAAGCAGTGATAATATTTTATCTGGAAACCTTTTTGAGCTTGATGCCTCGATAGACTCATTAGAGTTAGGAAATTTAAGTTATGGTTTATCTTACACTACTTTAGTTCGACAAAAAAAATACACGTCATTTAGCTTAGATAGAGATGTTCAATTTAAAAGAGAGTGGGACATTGATAGTCTTGAGAATTTTGAAGAAAATAAAAAATCTTTTGATATATATATAGATATAAAAGATTATAGTAGTTCAGATATACAAGTTTCTAGCCTTGATATTGGAGAGGCTACTAAAAACAGATTGAGTTTATCTCACACAATCGTTCATGGTGCCTTTAAAGATAGTGGCTTTAAATATAAAGAAATTATAAATAGTAAAGAAAAAAATGAGACTTCGAATATTTCTTTAAAATACAATATAGGTTATTTAAATCCATATTTAATTTATCGATCGGAAAAAAAAACATATTTTAGAGATTACGAAGCCTTAGTTGCTGGATTAAAATATCAAAAAAATAAAAAAATCCTAAATATAAGTTTGGAAAACAAAAAAGATACCTTTGATAGCGGTCTACAAGATGATAAAACTTTTTTAAGTAGTAATGATATTGTTTCATCATTAAAATACATTAATCAAAATAAAAAAGGGTGGAGAAATTCTATAGTCTTAAAAAAACGTTTAAAAGATGTAAATAATACAAAATTAAATTATTTATTAGGCTCTATTAATCTTAATTATTTCAAATCTAATCAGCCTATTAAATACGAGTTAAAAACTTCAACTGAGCAAACACAAAATAATACATATTCTCTTGTCTATGATTCAGTAGGTGTTGGTTTAGGTAATTATAGATATGATAAAGTTTTCAATACTTACATTCAAGACCCAAATGGATCATTTATCTCATATCTCATATCTACCGGTAATAGAACTGTTACCAAAAACATTAAAGGGTTTCAAATACTTACTTTAAATTTTAAAAAATTTGAAAATGGAGCACCTTTAAAAATTAATTTGAACACAAATTTTAACTACAGTGGTTCAATAATAAACTTAAAAAATATTTTAAACCCTAACCCGTATAATCAAAATATCTCCAAATCATATTTCAATAATATGATTGAAATTGAATTGGATTTGAAAAATAATAATAGAAGAATAAGAGGGTACAATATTTTATCTAAAGATTTTCAGGGTTATGATACCCGAGGGAATGAACTATTATCAACGAATAAGTCAGGTATTTATGGATATTTCAATGTTACTAATTATTCAAGTTTTATCGTTGATAGCTATTATCACAGAAAAAAAATTCAAACGAGTATTTCTGATATAAAAAATAGGGAATTTGAAGGCATATGGCACAAATTTTCATATTCACTTAATAATTTTAAAGTAGAAAATAAAATATCTTTTCAATATGGTTTAGATCAGGGTGTTGTGTACCTAAATGATTTTAAAGTATATGGTTTAGGTTTTGAATATAATGGTCGTTTGTATCTGTGGGAATCTGGGAGTGTTTTAACAAATGTTGGTATTAACTTAAATGAAAAAAAATCAGATTTTACATATTTACCCCCTGAAGCATTAAATGGACAAACCTTAGGAAAAAATACCTCAGCAAGTATCAGGTTAAATTATTTTCTAAAACAAGATATATCCTTATCATTTTCCTTTAATTATTTAAATAATAAACGATATAATAATTTGTTAAATATAATTGGTGAGTTTCGTGCATATCTATAGTCTTAAGTTTATATTTATTTTTTTTATTCAAGTTGTATTTTCAAATAATCAAGTGAAGTTTAATAATCCTGACAGTTTAATTATTTATCAAACCTTAGACTCTCTATTAGATCAGCATAAGTACTCAAACATGCATTATCAATTATCTTCATATGACGAAAACATTAAAAATATTTCATATACTTTATCACATGTTCAAGAAAATATTGATACAATAATTATTAAAAGTAAAACAAAAATAAAACATAAATATCTTAAACATATTAAAGATGATGTCAAAAATCTATCAATTGATAAAAATTTTGAATTCTTTATTGAACGCAAAAAGCAAAGAATGGTAAGTAAGTATTATTTTATCAAAAAAAAACCTTTTGTTGATATTGGTATTTTATCAGATGGGGAAATAGGTATGCTAATTGATTTAGTACCTAATTTCAACAATTTTTTCTCTGGTGTTTTTGGCGGCTCAAAGTCATATGGTAATGATTGGAATTTAAATGGTGCAGTAGATTCTCAATTTGAAAACCTTTGGGGCGCAATGGAGAGAATTACATTTAAGTGGAAAAATATAGATTCAACAAATCAATCATTTAAAATCAGTTTACATCGTCCTCATTTGTTGATAACGGGTATAGGTTTAAAAGGAGAATATAATTATCAAATAGTGAATAATTATTTTACTGAAACACAATTTGGAATTAATATAGAATTTTTCAATAACTATTATGGCTCACTTTACGTTGGATATCAACAAGGGGACATAACCAGTACGGAACAGGGGTTAAGAAAAAATTATTTTTCAACAAATTATAAAGCTTTAAAATTTGTATTTGAGCACAACAGCTTTAATAGAGTTTTACTGCCAGATAAAGGACAAAAGCTTGATATTGAGTTTGATATTGGAGAAGATAAATTTATAAATGAATTGTATCTTAAGACGAAATTAAATTTTATAGGTTTTTCAAACTTTTTTCATAAAATAAACTTTTGTTTAAAATCATATAACGATTTAATAAAACCGTTTCAAGGAGAGATTGGTTTATCTAGACAAATTAGCTTCGGTGGTGTTAATAGTCTTCGAGGATTTAACGATAATCAGTTTAAATCAAGTTCATTATCTATTCAATCGCTAGAAATTCATTACACTCTCGATAACTCTTTTAAAGCAATTACATTTATAGATTGTAGTTTCGCAAAAAATTATTATCCAAAATATAGTTTTGGTTTTGGATTAAACAAAATATCGAAAAAAGCGCTTGTAGAAGTACAATATGCTGTACCACTTGGTTCTGCATTGCAGAATGGTAAAGTTCATCTTAAATGGGTGACAAGATTATAGTTTCAGGTTCTACCATTATTAAATTAAGTATTATGATAATTAGATATAAATATATTCACGCGGTCATAGGTTTGGTTCTTTTAATTGGTTGTGGTTCAAAAAAACACTCTCTTGGTATGGATGATGAGATCAGAATTGTATGCTCAAAAATAGATGAGCCAATAATTAAAAAATATTTACAAACGATTTTTAATGATACCATATTTACCCCAAAGCCTGAGCCAGTATATAAATTATTTTTTTATAGACCTTCTAGTTATCAAGACTTAAAAAAATATGCACATCTGATTATTGCATCAGTAAAAAGGAAAAACTCAAATTCTGGATTTCGATTAATCGAAGATTTATTGCCAGAATATCAATCTAATAACTCAGTAAGCGAGAACCCTCTTTATTTAAAGAGAAATCTATATGCAAAAGATCAGGTTTTTATGGTAATTAATGCAATTAACAAAGATCATCTATACACAGAGTTTGAAAAAAATAAAAAGCTTATTCATTACCATTACAATCAACAATTTAATAACCGGACAAACAAGTTTTTGTTTAAAGACACACAGTATGAAGAGGAAAAAAAAATAAAGTCTGATTATAATTGGGACATAAAAGTGCCTTGGGGTTGGGAAATCTTAAAAAATGATAGAGATTCAAAAGTATTCTGGATGGGAGCTGAATATCCATATAGATGGCTTTCGGTAAACTGGGAAAATGGAAACATGATGAATGATGAACTTGTAGTCGGACAAAAATTTTGGAAGTCTTCAAAAAGCCATTTTGGGACAATATCATTTAGTGATTATGCATTTACCTTGGAAAAAATTTATTTTAACAAGTCTCCAGGATGGCGGTGCACCGGAGTATGGGCCTCTAATGATTCACTGCAAGCGAAAGGTGGTCCATTTCAATCTTTTATATTTTATGATAAAACTTCAAATCGGACTTTTCACATTAATACTCTAGTCTATAGCCCAGGGAAAGCTAAGGCAGCTTATTTAAGGCAATTAGAATATATTGCAAAATCAATAAACACTAGTTTTAAATAAAATTGAAAAAAATTCTCATCACAGGCGCTTCTGGTCAATTAGGTAAAACTTTAAAAACTTTATTTAGCTCTAAGTATGATATCATTCCGACATCAAAAAACTATTATACTTATCAAAAAAATTATTTTCTTGATATTACAAATCCCATTTTAATTAGAGATATTGTTTCGGCTACATCGCCTGATATAATTATTAACTTAGCTGCCCTAACCAATGTTGACCTTTGTGAAAAGAAACCGGATTTAGCATTTTCAGTAAACTTTACAGGATTGCAAAATATAGTAAAAATATTTAATGGGCCTATTATTCAATTATCGACTGATTATGTTTTTGATGGAAAAACTGGACAATACAGTGAAAATAGTAGTGTGAACCCAATTAATGTTTACGGCAGAACAAAACTTGAAGCTGAAAACTTTTTAAAGGAAAACTCAAAAGATAGTTTAATTATTAGAACGAATGTTTTGTATGACTATATGAGCGAATCTCCGGCAAGTTTTTTAAATTGGGTCGTTAAGTCTCTTCAAGATGATAAAAAGATCAATGTCGTTGATGATCAATGGAATAATCCAACATGGACTCATTCAATTGCTGTAGCCATAGACAAAGCTATTGAATTTGAATTAAATGGTTTAATTCATTGGGGCGATAATGATTATATAAGTAGATTCGATTTCGCAATTAAAATTGCAGAGACTTTTCAATTAAAAAAAAACTTGATTAACCCTATTAAAACACGTGAGCTCAATCAAATCGCTGCAAGGCCATTAAAGGGCGGTTTAAATGTGGATAGGGCAAAAAGTATTTTAAATTTAGAGCCTTCAAACATTAGCGATTGTTTAAAATATATTTGGGAGAATATAAACGCATGAAAACTCTTGTTATTTCACCTACATACAACGAAAGAAAAAATATTAAACGTTTGGTTGATATGGTTTTAGGCGAAAATCCTGAATTTCATTTATTAATTGTTGATGATAACTCTCCTGATGGTACGGGTAAAAAGGTAAAAAAACTCCAAAAAAAATATTCGAACTTATTTCTTGAAACTAGATCAAAAAAATCTGGTTTAGGAACAGCTTATATTTTTGGTTTTAAATGGGCTTTAGAAAATAAATATGATTATGTCATACAAATGGATGCTGATTTATCACATAATCCTAAGGATCTTCCATTAATGGTGAAAAAGCTCAAAGATTATGACCTCGTTATCGGTAGTCGTTACATTAAAGGTATTAGCGTAGTCAATTGGCCCCTTCGAAGGTTAATGCTAAGTTATGGTGCAAATGCTTATTCAAGAGTGATTACTGGTATGCCAATAATGGATGGCACAGGAGGATTCAAAGCCTGGAAATCAAACGTTCTAGCCTCTATTGAACTTGACTCTGTTAAGTCTCAAGGATATTCATTCCAAATAGAAATGAACTTCAGAACTTGGGTGAAAGGTTACAACATAAAAGAAATACCTATTATTTTTTCTGATAGGACAATAGGCCAATCAAAAATGTCTAAGACGATTGTTTATGAAGCAATTTTCATGGTTTGGAGATTAAGAATCTGGAAAATATTTAAATGGCATTCTTGAAGTGAGAAAAGTATCGATAATAATAGTATCATATAATGTTCGCTCTTATATCTCGCATGCTATTGATTCCATATTAAAATCAGACTATAATAATTTTGAAATTATCGTTGTTGATAATAATTCTTATGATGGTACTTGTGATCATTTAAAAAAAAAATATAAAACAATTGATGTTATATCAAATGGTACAAATGTGGGCTTTGGCAAAGCTGTTAATCAGGGCGCCAAACATGCGAATGGAGAATATCTTTTTGTCTTGAATCCAGATACTATCATTGAAGAAGATACAATCTCCAAGTTGATTAAATTTATATCCATGAACAAAAATATAGGTGTAGTTGGTCCAAAAATCCTGAATGCAGATGGGAGTCTACAATTATCTTGTAAAAGGTCTTTCCCGACACTAAAAGTTGCTTTACCAAAAATACTTGGTTTAGATAAAATTTTTCCAAATTCTCAGTGGATGGGTAAATATAATCTGACTTATTTAGATCCTTCAAAAAATCATACTGTTGATGCAATTAGTGGTTCTTGCATGATGATTTCTTCTAGTGTATTTAAAAAAATTGGTGGTTTTGATGAACAATTTTTTATGTTTGGTGAAGATATCGATATTTGTTTGCGAATATGGAAAGCTAATTTTGAGGTTCATTATTTTTCTGAAACAAAAATAGTTCACTACAAAGGCGAATCTGTAAAAACTGCTCCATACGATAGTCGGCAAGCTTTTTATGATTCAATGGACATTTTTGTAGATAAACACTATTCCTCGACTCTAAGTTTAGTCACTCGGGTTTTAATATCCTTTGGTATCAGATTAAATAAGTTTCTAGCTTCATTTAATGAAAAGAAATCATTATTTTTTTCATTGTTCATGGATTTCAGTATTATATCAGGCTCATTTAGCCTTGCTGTTTATTTTAGATTTAGTAATTTCAATCCAATTCTTGATAGTTATGGTCTAGTTCCAATAGTTTATGTAACGTTATGGCTCTTGGTATATTCATATCTTCAATTATATTCTAGATACATACTTTCTTATTCTAGAGCTTTAATTGGGACAGTAGTTGGTTTTCTTTTGGCTGTTTTATTTACATACTTTTTTAATCAATTCGCCTATTCAAGATTGGTAATCATAAATGCTTCTACTATGATAGCACTATTTCTTCCAGGGTGGCGAATCTTTACTCATTATTTAATTTCAAGAGGATATTTTAGAAGTGTAAATCACTCTAAATCTTTATTATTTGCAAGGAAAACAATAGTATTAGGTTCAGATAGTGAAGGAATAAGAATCGCTGAAAGCATATTAAATCGTTTTGATAGCGGGCTAGACCTTATTGGTTACATTGATAAAAATTATCCAAAAGAAAGTAACAGTTTACCTATTCCATTTTTAGGAAAACTAATGCAAGCGCGTCAGCTTATCCATACTCATAAAATAAATGAAATTATTTTCAGTTCCACCTCGTTTAGTAATAAAGAAATTTTAGATTTTATGGATGAAACTAGAGATTTAAGATTGATATACCGAATGGTTCCTAGTGAACAAGATATTTTGTTAGGAAAATCGAACGTCGAGGATATCGGAGGCATTTCTTTTATAAATATTGAATATAACTTTTACCAAAAACTTCACAAACTTTCAAAAAGAATTTTTGATATAATCATTTCTATTCTATTCTTAATCATTTTATTTCCAATTATACTTTCTTATATATTTTTTGGAAGATTAGTGAAAATTCAATTTTGGGGTGAAGCTGGTATTGTTATAAATGCAAGGATATTTAAAACGAAGAATAAATTGATTAGAGATATACCCTTACTTTTTGACGTTTTGAAAGGCAACATAAGCATTGTAGGTTCTACATTAATTAATAGTAGTGAAAATTCGCCAGGAATTTTATGTAAACCTGGGATCACAGGTCTAGAAAGATTGAAAAATGTCAAATTAGAATCTGAAACACGAAAATCAGCTCAGCATTATTATATACAAAATCAAAACCTTAAATTAGATGTAGAAATAATTATTAAAACTTTGTTAAATGGGTAACGAACCATTGTCATACATTTTTTAATCTAGGATAACTTAATTTGAAATATTACTTGGAATTTGAAGAACCAATTCGATTGTTAGATGAAGAAATTCATTTAAAAGAATCAATCCTTAAACCCAATTCTGATGTGGCAAAAGAAATTGCATTATTGCATGAAAAAAGACTCAAGTTGATAAACAAAATCCATTCAGGATTAAGCAGATGGCAGAGAGTGCAACTGGCTAGGCATCCTGAAAGACCTTATTCTCTTGATTATATTAAATTAATATTTACCGATTTTTTTGAGATTCATGGAGATAGGTTATTCGCCGATGATCCTGCTGTAGTAACTGGATTTGGAAAAATAAATAACAAAAAAGTTGCAATTATTGCTCAGCAAAAAGGTCGTAATACAAAAGAGAATCTGCATAGAAATTTTGGTATGATGAAGCCTGAAGGCTACAGAAAAGCTATGCGTGTAATGAAGCTTGCTGAAAAATTTAAAATACCAATTATTACTTTTATGGATACGCCAGGTGCTTTCCCGGGTATTGGTGCCGAGGAAAGAGGACAGGGAGAGGCTATTGCAAATAATTTGATAAAAATGTCAAGTTTGAAAGTTCCAGTCATTTCCATAGTAATTGGAGAAGGCGCAAGTGGTGGAGCATTGGGCATTGGTGTTTGTGATAAATTTTTAATGATGCAAAATAGTTGGTACTCTGTAATTAGTCCAGAAGGTTGTGCTTCCATTCTTTTTCGTGATGCAAATAAAGCTGAGGATGCGGCTGAAGCATTAAAAGTAACGCCTGATGATATGGTAGATTTGGGTATTTGTGATTTGGTGATTCTAGAACCAAATGGTGGAGCACATAGAGATTCTGAGTCATCAGCGAAAAATTTAGAATCAGCATTATTAGATGCTTTAAATGATTTTAAATCGATTGAACCGAAACAATTTCTTGATATGAGGATAGAAAAATATGATAAACTTGGATTTTTTGAGCAATGAAAATGATATCGTATGATCATAAAGTAAAAGTTTATTATCGTGATGTTGACAAAATGGGTATTGTATATCATTCAAGATATCTTGAATACTTTGAAGAATCACGTACTGAATTATTAAAATCTATAGGCTTAAGTGTAACAAAGATTGAAAATACTGGAATAATGCTTCCTGTAATCAGTAGTCATTGTGAATATTTTAAAGGTGCACATTTTGAGCAAGGGCTTGTGATTAAGTCTAGTATATCTATTTTTCCAAAGGCTAAGCTAGATATAGACTACTCAATTTTGTGTACTCAATCTTCGATACTTCATGTAAAGGGGTATACTACTCACGCATTTGTAAATAAAAATAATAAACCTGTTAGAGTTCCTAAAATGATTTCTGATAACTTAGCTCGATTAGGCTTAGAATAAGAAAATGTTCTTATCAATTTTAAAGATTTTATTGTTAATATTATTTTCACTTTTTTCGTTTAGTTGTGAAAAAAATAACGTTTATCCTTGGAGTAAAGATTCTTTAGACAACATTATAGCAGAAAATCTTGAAAAAATGATTTTAGTTGATTTTGAAACAGATTGGTGAACATGGTGTGATCGTTTGGATAACGATACCTACTCAGATAAAAGAATAATAAAATATGCTAGTGAAAACCTTATTTCAATAAAGATAGATGCAGAAAAAGGCATTGGTCCTGAGCAGAAGAAAACCTATAGAGTAAGAGGATACCCTACGATATTATTATTAGATCCATCTGGAAATGAAATTGATCGAATCGTTGGATATAGGCCACCTGATGAGTTTATGTCTGAGTTAGAGAGGATAAAAAGTGGCACAAATACATTGTCATTTTTGCAATCCAAATATCTAAGAAACATGGATGACCCTAGTTTAGAACTTACATTAGCTGAAAAATATATCGATCTTAATGTAAAAGATTCTGCGGAAAAACATTTAAGGAATGCCTTACAATACTATGAGCAGGAAAGTGAATTCAGCTTTCAACGTATTTTTAACATAAGCCAGCTTTATTATCGAATAGGCTCGATTGATGTTTCTATTGAACTCCTGGATAATCTTGTAGAAGATAATAGAGATTCTTCTGAAACTGCCTACTTTTACGGTTTGCTATACAAAGCAAAAGTGAATAATAAAATTGATGATCTCAATCGTTATGTATCAATCACTGATAATATTGAATGGAAAAAATTGTCTTACTGGCAGATAATGAGAATTATAAAGAAAAGTGGGGAAGACCCAGACCTAGAAGCTTCTGTTTATCTAAAAGCCGTCAACTTATATGATGAAAATTATAAATATCTTCCTAGTTTATTAAATGGGTTCGCTTGGAGGATGACAGAGCTTGGAAGAAATCTACCAATAGCTCTAGAGAAAGTTAATATTGCACTAGAATATGGAGAAGATATTCAAATTCTAGATACGAAAGCAGAAGTGCTCTGGAAACTTGGAAGAACTGAGGACGCTCTAGATGCAATCAATAAATGTATTCAGGGTGACCCGAATAAGAAACATTATCAAGACCAAAAAGTTAAGTTTTTGGAAAATAATAATATTTAATAGAAATAATTTCTATTATCAACTATCTCAGCGTTATCTTTTAAGTCATCCAACCAGTTTTGCAGATATTGATTTTGCTTTTTTGTCTGAAGTCCACTTGCTAAAGACTCCCTCTGCACCTCAAATTCTGTTGAGTCGATTGAAGCAATAGCTTTAATATGAATAATTGCCCAGCCTCTGTTTGTCTCAACAGGACCAACAATTTTCCCTTCAACACTATTTAATAATGCTCCTGTAATAAAATTGCTTCTACCAATAGAGCTAAAGCCTTCGTTTATCGTTTTTGATTCATCTTTAACACTATCAAAAATCTTTTGCTTTTCAATTAAAGAGCGAAGAGATTGTTCGCCTGCATTTAGCTCTATGGCTAATCCATCAATAATATCCCTTGAAGCAGATTTCTGTTTTTCTCTTTTTACCTTATTCATGAGTTGAGATTTAACACTCGTAAACGATTTGTGCCCTTCCTCAATTAAGCTGTCAACGTGAAAAACAGCATAAAACTGATCATTTTCAAGAACATCTGAAACAGAACCAACTTTATTATTGAAAGCATATCTCACGCCACTACGCATTGAACCGATAGCCCTAACTCGGGAAGAGGACTGTTCGACATTTTCTTGCGATATAATGGTTAGGTTATTGCTATTTGCAACAGCAGTAAACCCGGAATCTTGAGCATCATAACTAAAAAGAGTGGCAACTCTTCTAAGATCAGACAGTGTTGTTGGACTTGCTTCGACTTTTAGTAATATGTGTGAGGCCAATATTTGATCTTTACCTTTTTCTGTTCTTTTATCTCTGATGCTAATGATATGGCTTCCAAAGCGAGACTCAATTGGTCCAATTATTGAGCCTTTTTTTGCTTTAAATGCGGCTTCTTCAAACGGTTTAACCATTTGTCCTTTACCAAACCAACCCAGGTCACCACCTTTTTCTTGGTTAGAAGGGTCTTGAGTATATTCATTTGCTAAACTTGAAAAGTCTTCACCCGCTTTTGCTCTCTCCATAATGTCAGCTACTAGATAGGTATTATTAAGACTATCCTGTGATGATGGTGATTTTTTCCAAGAAACAAAGCTTAGGTTGCGAAGTTCATCATGTTCAAAATCCGATAGTGAAGCATTATACTCATCTGTGAGCTCATTATCAGATGGTTCAATATCATCTTTTGGTGCCTTGTCGTACGTAACATGAATAGCATCGATTGTATATTTTACGTTTTTCTTTACAAAATCATTTTTTATATCCTCAGCAGTGACAAGTACATTTTCATTTAAAAACTGAGTGAGTTTAAGATTGGGTATGTAGCTATTTCTCATCCAGTTCTCGATTGGAGTCCATTCATCTCCTTGAGGGGAGGAAAGAGCTAGAAGATATTTTTCTGAATCAAATTTTCCATCAGTTTGAAACGTCGGGTTTGAACGCAGAAACTCAGGTGGGTTTTCTCTCAAGTGGTAGATTATCTCTTCATCTGTTGCTTTTAATCCTAATCTTTTAATTTCTGAACTTACTAAGACTTCTTGTACAAGATTTGTCCATGCAGAGTTTCTTACTCGCTCGTAGAGTGCATCATTAACAGTTTGGCCGTTTTCTTTTGCTTGATTTATCTGCTGATTTACTAAATTATTAAAATAATCTGGAGAAATATCTTGATCATTAATCCGAGCAATTACTCTTGAGGGATCGACTCTTCCAGCAATTTGATCGATGATATTCGCTCCGCCAACTAAACCGCCAACGGACATACTTAATAAAAAGAGAAGCAATAAAGCCCACAGCACTACTGTCATTCGTTTTCTTAATGTGACCATTAAACCCATAATAATTCCTTCAACGTATAAATTAAAAATATTCCATTATATTAAATGGTGTCAAATTTAGACTTTGAACAAGCATGAAACAATGAACAAGACTAAATTTAAGACATAGCAATTTTAATATGAGAATTAGATAAGATGGTTCAAAATATTCATAAAGTAAGAAATGAAGTAATTAAGTGCGTAGAATGTACGAGATTAGTCAATTTTCGGACAAAAATAGCACAAGAAAAAAGAAAATCATACATGGACTGGGACTACTGGGGAAAGCCTGTTCCTGGATATGGTGACCCGAATTCTAATCTTCTTATTTTAGGTCTAGCACCTGCAGCGCATGGAGGTAATCGAACTGGACGCGTATTTACCGGCGATAAATCTGCGGATTTTTTGTTTAAGTGTTTACACGCTGCTGGAATGGCTAACCAAGCAGATTCAACCTCCAGAGACGATGGTCTAACATTAGATGGTTTTATGTCGGTCGCGGTAAAATGTGTTCCCCCTGGAGATAAACCTACCGCTCAAGAGCGGAATAATTGCGCGAAGCATCTTGCTAGTGAAATTGAGTGTCTTCCAAATTTAAAAATTGTTCTTGGTCTAGGTAAAATTGGGTTTGAGTCTTTTTTGCATTTTACCCGTAAATCCCATGACATTAAAATGAAAGACTACCCTTTCAAGCATGGAGTTGGATACAATCTCCCAAATGGGATAGCTCTTTATGGAGCCTATCATCCAAGTCCTAGGAATGTTAACACGAAGACAATAACTTTTGATATGATGGTCAAATTTTTAAAAAAGCTTAAAAATGAGATTTAGTTTCTTAAAAACAGGTTTCATTCTTTTCTCTTTTTGCTCGAGTATTATTTTAGCAGAGCCTACACCATGGTGGGAGGTAAACTATAATTTAAACATTAAATATCCGAGCATGGGTGATTATAGATGGAAAAGGGGATCTGATAAGATTATTGTAAAGGGAAAAGCAGAGAATAGACGTTCTTTTTACACTGTGGATCCTGCGCTTGGGGATACCGTAGTTTATTTAGATAGTAGCGTTTTTAGATACAAAAATAAAGATATCCCAATCCTGCGCTGGAGTTTTTCTAAAGATAAAGGACTGATGCTGATTCAGTCTGAGCGAAATAGAATATGGCGGCACTCTAATAAAGGCAGTTATTACATATTACGTATCAGTGATAGATCCTTAATAAAAGTAAGTAAAAAAAATAAAAATCTACGAAACGTGAAGATTTCTCCTGATAATAGATGGGTGTCTTATGTCCGTGATGATAATAACCTATATGTTTACGACATTAACCGTGACCGAGAAAAAAAGCTAACCAGAACGGGTTCGGAAACTGTTTTGAATGGACATTATGGTTGGGTTTATGAAGAAGAATTAAGTGGTTATGATGGCTACAGGTGGTCACCTGATAGTCGCTTTATTGCTTTTGTTGAAGAAAATCAGTCTGAAGTAAGTCAGTTTAGTATGATAGATGATCTTCAACTTTATCCAGATATTCAAAAAGTGTATTATCCAAAAGCAGGACGACGAAACCCATCTATAAAAATTGCGGTTGTTAATGTTCAAGGAGGTGGAAAGAAATTTATTAGTCTTGATCAAGATACCAGTGTCTATTATCCTTGGTTTGAGTGGTATGACAATGATAATCTTTGGGTGATGAAGCTTGAGAGACTCCAAAAAAAGTGGCAAATGATCTACGCCGATATCTCAAGTGGTAGGACGATGAAAGGTCTCACGGAGACAGATATTGATGGATGGGTTGAACTTCATGAGACAAACCAAATTCTCAAAAATGGATTATTCTTACATATCTCAGAACGAGATGGTTACCAACACATGTACCTTGAAAGAACAGATGGTCGTTTTACGGTTCCGGTGACTAGCGGGCAGTGGGAAGTAAAAGAGATCGTGCATGTAGATGAAAAAAATGAAACTATATTTTTTATGTCCAATAAAAAATCCGTTCTTGAAAAACATTTTTATTCTGTTCGTTTTGATGGTACTGCACTAAAACTATTAACACCTGAACCAGGGACTCACTCTGTTTCGATGAACCCCAATGGCAAAACATTTATTGATACCTACTCCTCGATTGATCAGCCCAGAACAATTAGGCTTCGTAGTAGCGATGGAACCTTATTACGAACCTTAGGAACAACGGACCTCTCAAATTTTGATCAAACTAATTTATCAAAGCCTTCTATTGTTCGATTTCTAGCCGATGATAATGAAACCATTCTAAATGGAATTGTTACGCTTCCCCATAATTATGAAGAAGGCAAACAGTATCCTATGATTGTTCATGGCTACGGAATGCCTGGGACTCAAATTGTACAAAATCGTTGGCAGGGTGGCTTTCAGCAATTCTTAGCCAAGGAGGGGTATATTATTTTTTCTATGGATGCGCGAGGAATGTCAGGAAGAGGTAGAGATTTTAAAAACTTAAGCTATGGTGATATGGCGCATTATCTTTCAAGAGATCATGCTACCGGAGTAAACTATTTAATTGATCAAGGTTATGTGGATAAAGATCGTATCGGAGCATGGGGTTGGAGTGGAGGTGGTTACTTCACGTGTCTGATGCTTACCAAACATTCGGATCTATTCAATGTTGGTGTCGCTGTTGCGCCGGTAACAGATTTTAGACTTTATGATACAGCCTATACAGAAAGATATATGGGTCTGCCCCAAGAAAACGCGATTGGATACGATTCGACCTCAACAATAACCTATATTGATAAGTTAAAAGGGAAGCTGCTTCTAATGCATGGTACCCACGATGATAATGTTCATGCTCAGAACACTACAAAATTTATTGAAGCATGTATTCAAGCAGATAAACCGATTGATGTCATGTATTATCCAACAAGAAATCATGGCATTTATGGTAATAATGCAGGAAAACATGTTTACAAGAAACTCTTCGAATATTTCCGACTTCATCTTAAAATAGGCTAAATAGGACTGCGGAAAAATTTATCTTATCCTATCGAATTTGAATTATGGCAGAAAAAAAAGAAAAACAAACAGGTAGAGTTCCCACAGAAAAACAGGTAATCCTGTTAGAGAAGCTGATGGTGCATGAACTAGAAGATGTCCAGCAGAAAGCGCTGGCTATCGTTCTAAGTATCTGGAAGAAGAAGACCGTCCAAGAAATTTCGTATATTATTCCAAATTTAACGGAGAAGCAGATACGCTATACGATGAAGCGTTATCATGCAAACCCAACAGACTATCTAACGGCGATGCATGATAGATGGTCAAAACAGCGAATGGTTCACGAGCTTCGAAGTGCCCACGATAAATGGGCCAAAAGGCATCAGAATAAAAAAACATTTGATTTGTCGGTACGCGGATTTTTTAATCAGTTCAACAAACCACTTTTAGCTCAGCTTCAAAATTTAGGGAAGAACAAATTGTTTATTACTGTTCAAGATGCATATGCGCATGCAGGTATTAATCCCAATTGTCACCTTCCGCCAGTTTATGGTACTAATGAGGAGGAAGAAAAGAAAAACTGGTCTGAAACCTTAAAAATAGTTGCTGGCATCTTTGGTGATAGAGTGCTCGCAGCTGAATATATGAATCCAAAAGATAAGGATGATAGGAAGTTCATTCGTATTCCTGATTTCATTCGCTACCCTGGTTCAGACTTTCCATTGTCGCAGGCCGAAAAAACACCTGAATTGAGAATTTCATTAGTGTCCATAATGCAAGAAGGTGTGCGCATGTTTGGCACAAAAGATTTGGCTACGCATGAACTATGTTGGAAAGCAGCCGTAGAAGCAGCCGGATTTGATTATATGGAGATCAAACAAAAGATTGCAGCTGCAAACAGAAAACGGTTTGTCCTTATGTTTCTGGATTATTTGATCGAACAAAAATTTGTATTTAAACAAGAGCATTTAACAAAGCCAAAATACGATTACATCGCTTATTTCTATAGAGGGTTAAGAAAAACGTGGGCAGATTCTAAATTTAGAGAGTTCATGCACGATGATGATTTTCTTTTAGGCAGTTTGATAGAAGCCTACTTCTACAGAGATAAGGAACCCTGCGCTCCTCATCAGTACTATATAGATCATATTGAGAGAGTTTTTCGTGATATTTATGTGGACGGCGATTTGCGCGATGCTTCGACCTTCGACGATATGCTTCAGGGCGTATTTAGAAGATATTCGAACGGACAGAGAATTACGCGAAAGTATTTAGAAAATGACGAAAATGAAGCTGAAGTACTAGATCAAATGACAGAACTAGGAAAAGGAAGCTATATTAATTTTATGGAAAATCTTGGACTTCCTGTTAAGGATCTAGACTCATTATATCATGATGAGCTAGATGACCCATGGAAGATTGAGGTCATATATGAAAACGTTAGAAGGCTCGTAGAAGAATCACTAAATACCGGGGAGAATAGACTCCTTGGCAAGTATGCCACAACCCATGAAAAAGGACTTTACCACGCCATTTGTGCAAAGTATGGATACTGGACAGCAGGACTTCTTAAAGTAGGCGTGGACCTTAAAGCATTTACGAATCAGCTTAAAACAAGAGAAAGTATGCAAAATGCATTTCATACCTTCTTCCATGCGTTGCTCAAAAAATACAACTTTACTGAACTGAAAAATCCAAAAAGAGTAACCAAAGAAAATCAGTTCTCTTGTAAACAGCAGATTAAAAGTACCGTTCCGGAGTTTTATTTTTGGGACAAAATAATTGAAACTAGGCTTGGTTACCATGAACAAGAGCCTAAAGAAGACATTGAAAAACTTAAAGCACATACGGGTATGATTATCATTGTTACTCCAGACGGAAAAAAATCATTAACGTCAGGAGAAACATCCGTTCTGCGTATTCCCTTTCATGAGTTTGTGAAAGAATCAAAAGCACTTTTAGGTGTCAAGCTCAGGCATACCGAAGTGCAAAGCTTATCCAATAAGCTAAAAAGAAAGCTTTACTGGAACCAGTAGGACCTTTTCATTAAGTTGATCTCAGCTTATTGTAATCCTCACATTTTTACGTTTCCCTTTTGAAAAAGGTCATACGAAAAATCATCCACATTGATATGGATGCCTTTTTTGCCTCAGTTGAACAATTAGACAATCCGATTCTGAGGGGTAAGCCAGTAGCTGTTGGTGGAAGCAAAGAAAGAGGTGTGGTCGCTGCAGCATCCTATGAAGCCAGAGTATTTGGCGTAAGGTCTGCGATGCCCTCTGTTCTTGCAAAAAAGAGATGTAAGGACCTTATCTTTGCAAGGCCAAGGTTTGATAGATACAAAGAGATATCAGGTCAAATAAGAGCTATTTTCTCCGATTATACAGATATCATTGAGCCGCTTTCACTTGATGAGGCTTTTTTGGATGTTACCGAAAATAAAAAAAATGTAGAACTTGCAGCCGATATCGCAAAAGAGATACGAGCCAGGATTACATCGGAAACAGGCCTAACAGCATCCGCCGGTATTTCGATTAATAAGTTTTTGGCAAAAGTTGCGACAGAGGTCAATAAGCCTAATGGACAGAAGACGATTCATCCATCTCAGGTAGATGAGTTTATTGATACACTCGAGGTGAAAAAATTCTTTGGTGTCGGTAAGGTTACCGCAAAAAAGATGAACGATCTCGGTATTTATTATGGTGCTGATTTACGCAAACTAGATAAAGATAAACTAATCGCTTATTTTGGAAAAGCAGGAAGTCATTACTACAAAATAGTCCGAAGTATTCAAGATAGCCCTGTAAACCCTAGCCGCATACGCAAGTCGGTAGGAGCAGAAAGAACGTTCTCGAAAGATATTAAGTCTGAGGCGTTTATGCTCGATGAACTTGACAGTATTGCTGACGAGCTGGAAAAACGAATGATTAAATCAAAAAATAAAGGTAGGACTATTACCGTAAAATTGAAATATAATGATTTTACAACTCAAACGAGAAGCAAGACGATAGAACGTCATATATCAAAGAAACACGAATTCTTTCCGATAATCGAAGAATTAATCTATCAAAAAAAAATTGAGCGCTCTGTTCGGCTTCTTGGAATTGCTATTTCTAATTTGTATTCTAAAGAAAATAATGAAAAAGAAGAGGTCAGTTTTCAGTTAAGGTTTAATTTTTAAAAACAAATAATATAAATATTTATAATATTTTATATAATGTATTACTTTATAGTATGCATGCTAGTTGTAAACCTTATCATATCTTCTTTTTCGGTTATATAAAAAACTACTTAAAGCTCTAATCTTTTGTCATCTGCTTCATTAGATTGAATGCAGAAAACAAAGGAGATTCCAATGAAACAATCCATAATAGTGTTGAGCTTAGCTCTGCTGGTTAATTGTGTAGAGGTTGACATAAGCAGTGCAGATGGTGATTTTAAAGCAGAATACCAAAAAGCGATTTGTGATAAATATTCAATGTATGCAAACACAATGGATGTGGTTGGGAGTCTTTCTTTATACGCTGAGGATGCGATTGTGAATGGGAATGGACTTGCTCCAATTCAAGGCCTTGATAAGATAAAACAAGACTTTATTGATTGGTACGGAAGTTCAGAGTCAATTAATCATAGTGCCGAAGTAATATCAGCGCAACTATTTGGTGACAGAGCCTTTGCCTACGGTAAATGGAAAGTAAAAAGAACGTCAAAAGAAGGTGTGATGACGGAGCGAGAGGGGCATTGGTCTACTCATAATATTAAAGTAGGTGGGTCTTGGAAAATGACTTTAGACCACACAAACGATCTCAAGAATTATAATCAATAGTAAAAATGAAAAAGTATATTGTGATACTATTAGTCCTATGTTTCTGTATTATAAGCGCTCAGGATAACAACCCTATTGACACGAAGTCAGAACAAAAACAAAAAGTAAAAAGGGTAGACAAATGGTTTGCTGTAGATAAAGCGCAGCATTTTACCTACAGCTGTTTGATATCGCTGGGTTGTCAGTACGTTCTGGTCAATAAATCTAAAAATACGGAGTCAGAGTCTTTGCCTGTTTCTACGGCATTAAGTTTTGTTGCAGGCCTTTCGAAAGAATTAAATGACTCGAGGGGAAAAAACGGATTTTTTAGCGTGAAAGATA
The DNA here is from genome assembly GCA_905478065.1 of uncultured bacterium. Classification (GTDB taxonomy): domain Bacteria; phylum Fidelibacterota; class Marinisomatia; order Marinisomatales; family UBA1611; genus TMED80. The sequence continues at coordinate 25,338 of CAJQGZ010000058.1, forward strand.
TGATTGCAAATTGCGCAGGGCTTCTTGTCGCAGCGGCAATTATTAGCAGTTAGTCGATTACAATTTGCATTTAATGCCGTAGTTGAACATCTCGACAACAAGCGTCTCCATGTGATCAACCTTTTTTTCTACTTCATTTAACTTCACAAAATGATGATCTGATGTAGAACCAATCTCGGTGTAAATAATTTCTATCGCTTTTACAATTTCATCAAACCTATTGTTAGCACGTTCTTCCGCTTTTTGAAGGTCTTGCTGTCCCATGAAAATGAATAAAGAAAATACCAGTATGGCGCCTGTTATAAGGCCTTGGAAATATGAACGCATCATTGACTCCTATTTAGTTTATTGTTTACAGCAATTGCAATTTTTAAGGCTTCTGGTGTATCACTGTGAATGCACATCGTCTCCGATTGAAGGGTGATTTCTGTCCCGTCATGAGCAACTAATTTATTATTTTTAGATATATTATATGCCTGCATTGCTGCAATTTGAGGGTTTAATATTAAAGCATCACTTAATACTCTTTTCCGTAGGCTACCATCTGCTTCATAGGTTCTATCAGCAAAGGATTCACGTAATACATTTAATCCCATATCTTTCAATGTTGAAACCATTTTAGAACCGGCCAAACACATAACCGGGAGAGAGGGGTTGATAGATTTAATGGTCTCACCGATTAAGGTTGCTAAGCTTTCATCGTTTGCCGCTTTGTTGTAAAGAGCACCATGAGGTTTCATATGACTAATTGAATAATTATGTTCCTCTGCAATATTTATAACTCTGGTAATTTGTTCCAGGATTGAAGTAGACAGCTTTTTATCGCTAATGTCCATTTCATATCGACCAAAGTTCTTACGGTCTGGGTAGCTCGGGTGTGCGCCTATCTTGACGTTTTTCTCCTTAGCAGTCTCAACCATGACTCGTATCATTTTTTCATCGCCAGCATGACCGCCGCAAGCTATATTAATTGAGGTGACATGGTTCATTAAAGCTTCATACGTTCCGTCTTCTAAAAGCGTAGTTAGTTCTCCCATGTCGCAATTGATATCGATCATTATTTAAGTATTTGCTCCTGAGCGAGATAATACGTTTCTGCTTTGTCCATGGTAATGAGTTCAAATGTAAAGACATCTCCGGGCCTTAATTGACCAACTTTATGCATGTCAGCAGCAATTACGTTTGCAATTTTTGGATATCCACCTGTTGTTTGGTGGTCAACAAACGTAATAATGCTATCACCGTTACCTGTAACCTGTACTGCTCCAAGCGGTAAACCCTCGGTTATGATGTCCTCAGGTGTTCGTTTTTGTATTTTAGGCCCATGGATACGAATTCCCATGCGATTAGATTGATGAGATACAGTGTATTCTTTACTGAAAAATAATTCTTGAGTAGGTTTGTCAAAAAGAGAATGTTGCAAGCCAGGTGTTGCCCTAATGATAGAACGGTTATGGTCAATTGGAAACTTTCGATCGATTGGGAAATATCTTTTTTCCGGCTCATTATAAGCTAGTTGGTCTTCTTTTTGAAGGTTTCTTCCTCTGAATCCTCCCGTTTTGGACATTAAATGGGTTGAGCTGCTGCCAAGTAAGTCTGTAACACTAAAACCATTTTGAATTGCAAGATAGCACCTTGCGCCTGATGTAGAGCCTCCAATAGAAAGTATATCTCTTTTTTGAATAGTTACAGGCTTGTTAAAAGGAACGTCATCTCCTCGAATTGTTGCAGTAAAATGGCTTCCAGAAAGGCAGATTGTCGTTGACATATCAAAAAGATACGTCCCGCCAAACAGCGTAATCTCCAAAACAGCATCATTAACCTGATTGCCCAAGAAAAGATTTGCAATTCTCATCGATACTTTATCTGCAGCTCCCGTAGGTGAAATGCCAACATGAGTATAGCCATTTCGACCAAGGTCTTGTACCAGGTCTTGAAACCCTTGTTTGATCACCGTCATCTTCAAAATAGTGATTCCTGGTTATCGTGAAATTCTTGGTCTGTAATTGAATAGAACTCAATGGATGCTCCCATGGGTAACGCAGGCGTTTTCGCTTGATTCCAACTAAATAAATTAAGAGGCGTTCTGCCAATGATATTCCAGCCTCCAGGGCTTTGAATTGGGTATATGCCTGTTTGTTTTCCTCCAATAGCAACAGACCCCGCAGGGACACTGGTTCTCGGAGATTCTAACCTCGGTGTTTCAAGGTTTGGGTCCATACCTCCGACATAGGGGAATCCAGGAGAGAAACCTAAAAAGTAAATTAAATATTTCCCAGTTGTGTGCTTATGAATGATTTGCTTAATGCTTAATCCTGTATGGGCGGAAACGCGTGCAAGGTCAGGTGCAAATCCGCCTTCATAACAAACCGGTATTTTGATTCTCGTTCTATCGGTGACTTTTATTTCATGATTCTCGTTAAAAAATTGTTTTAGTTTTGCGATGGTTCGCCATATAGAGATTCCTTCCTTTAACCGAATTAATATGGAACTGTAAGCAGGTGAGAGGTTGCTGATTTTATCTTCGTGGGTTTCTAATAAAAGAGTGCTATAAAAATGAACTTGCTGGTGAATGTATTCGGATATCTCTTGATTAAACTGAATCATAATCGACCGATCAGAAGCAGGCAAAATAGTTGGTGGTCTAAAGGTTTCTTGATCCATGATTAAATACCTACGTATCTGCTAACCGTTAAAAAGATAAAAGCAATAATAAACAGTCTTACAACAATGACCATAATGTTATAAGGAGTAAAATCTATTTTTTTTGAATCTGTTATATCCCTTGTTTTAAACACATCTCGAAAGAATTTCATGGGTATATATTACTTCAAGTTTTGATAACGAATAAATAACCAGTTTTCTTGTTTTTAATTAAACTACGTTAAATCATATTAGTTATATTTTGTTGTTAACGTCTGTTAGAATTTGAAAGGAAACCAAATGAGAGCTATCTTAAAATACACACTGTTACCGTTATTTCTTTTTCAAGCCTGTAGTGATGAAATAAAAGAAGAAAAATTTGATATTGATTGGATTTATTCAGATGAAGGCAGGATGGTAGGCGCTAGTTACAAAACCGCTTGGATTAATGATAATACATTGTATTTGATGGATATGCGCAAACCAAAGGAGGAGCGCACACTACTTAAAATGAATCCAAGCTCATCGATGAAAATGGTTCCTGTTGTTGATAGTGAAAAAATTTCTAAATCTATTTTAAGTGCAGTAGGAAGAACCGATACCTCTATGTATTTAGAATGGCCAAGTTCCTTTAGTTCAACGGGTAATCACGGTATCTACTTCTTTGAAGATGATATTTACATTTTAGACGTACCAAATGAAAGCTATCGCAGAGTAACGAATTCAAAATCAGAAGAAAAAGGAGCCAGGTTTTCACCAGACGGCAAGAAAATTTCGTTTGTAAGAGATAATGATATGTATATCTATGATATACGAACACAAAAAGAAAAAAGAATCACCTTTAGTGGTTCAGAAACCAATTTGAATGGAACGGTTTCTTGGGTCTATTGGGAAGAAATATTTGGGAGAAAAGATCTTGGGTACTGGTGGTCAGATGATTCCAAAGCGATTGCGTTCCTAAACACTGATGAGTCTGAGGTGACGAAGATGCATTATGTGCATTGGAAGCCAGCAGAATCTGAGCTTATTACTCAGCGATACCCAAAAGCGGGGACAAAGAATCCAGTTGTCAAACTTGGGATTATTGAATTAAGCAATTCAAAACTGAAATGGGTAGACCTAGATCCTTTTGAATATTTATGTAGGGTAAAGTGGCTTCCTGGAAACGAGCGTTTGAGCGTTCAGACCATGAACAGAGCTCAAGATAAATTAGACCTTTTCTTTGTTGATAGAGCCACCGGGAAAAATGTTAAAAAAATATTAACAGAAACCGATAGCGGCTGGGTCAATATCACGGATGATTTATATTTCTTAGATAAAAGCTTTATCTGGCAGTCCGAGCGAAATGGGTATGCGCACCTTTATCAGTTCTCCTATGAGGGCAAACTTATTAACCAGATTACAGATGGAAATTGGGCTTTAAGATCATCAGGTGGAACCTTCTGGATGAGACAATCTGTGGTCAATATAGATGAGAAAAATAACCAAATTTATTACACGGCAATGAAAGAATCTTCTGTGGAGAGGCATCTTTATAGGTCTAGCCTGGATGGCAAGACAATGGAGAAACTATCTGGACCCGCTGGCGTTCATAAAATATATTTTAATGAGGGCGGTAGTTACTACTTAGATGTGTTTTCTGATAGAACCTCTCCGCCAACGCTTATCCTTCATAACAAGGATGGTAAAGCTGCGCATACACTTATTGGAGATCGGCCAGAGATTTTGGCAGAGTATGACCTGCAGACCCCAGAACTGTTTACGATTCCGACCAGAGATAATTTTATGATGCCTGCGCAGATCTTAAAACCAAAAGATTTTAATCCTTCTAAAAAGTATCCGGTCATTTTTCATGTATATGGAGGACCTTCCGCGCCAACTGTATTTGATCGCTGGCAAGGTCAATCTCTATTCTTTGATAACATGCTCCTTAACAAAGGATATTTGATTGTTAAGTTCGATCATCGTGCGAGTACCGCAATCAGTAAGAAGCTTGAAAATCACGTTCTAAGGGCGATGTCAGGCCCTATTGAAAGAGAAGACCTGGTTGATGGAATAAAATGGCTTAAAGCACAATCCTATACCGACCCTAGTAGGTTTGGCGTTTGGGGTTGGAGTGGTGGAGGGAGCTTCACGCTCAATATGATGACCAATACAAAAGAGTTTCAAGCAGGTGTATCTGTTGCGCCGGTTACGGATTGGCATTATTATGATACAAAATGGGCGGAGTTTGGTATGAAACGCCCTTTAGACAACCCAGAAGGGTATGAAAGTACTTCTTTTATCAAGACTGCTAAAAATTTACATGGGTCATTGCTTCTTGTTCATGGTACATACGATGACAATGTTCATCCACAAAACTCTTGGCATTTTATCGATGAGCTTGTCAAAGAAAATATTCAGTTTGAGATGATGTTCTATCCCATGCGCAAGCATGGAATTGCAGATGATGAAGCAAGAATTCATCTCTATACTAAAATGCTAAGCTTCTGGGAATTAAATCTGTAAAAATCAAAATAACGTAAAGACTATTTGATTTTAGTTAGTCTTGTTATAATATGATATGGGGCTTTTATAAAACATAATCACACTCTTATTAAAAAACCGGGAGTCCTATTTCCCAAATAAAAAGGAGTTTGATTATGAAAAATCAACAGACAAATCAATCATCGAGCAGAGTTCTATCTTTTGATAAGCGGCTTACGCTAAAACAACAGCGTTTTGTAGACGCATATATTCAAAGTGGCGGTGATGGTGCTCAAGCTGTCATTGCAGCAGGGTATAAGACAAAAAGTCGACAATCCATACACACAATAGCATGTGAAAACCTCAAAAAACCGCTCATTCGTTTAGAGCTAGAAAGGCAGGGCTACAAAGATTGTGGACTTATCCAATCTGATGCAGTTGTTGAGGCTAGAAAAATAGATGAAAGAGATAATAGGGTCAGCTCCAGGCAAGAAAGAGCAGCCTTCCTTACTAGCGTTTTTGAGGACACTTCTCAAATAATTGGGGCAAGGCTTAAAGCGGCAGATATGCTAAATCGTATGTATGGAGATTATAGAGCAGGAGTCATGTCAACTGAACAAGTGATTCAAATGCCCATAGTTAATATAAGGCTTAAAAAATGATACCATATATTTCAACTTAAAATCCTGGATATTTTGAATCTGATTTAATCCAGAGAGATACCCAATCTGGTAGATCGTAATTTGGAACGTCTAATTCGAAATAGTTAGCCGCTTCTTTTGTTGTTATAAGTTTTCTGTTTTTGACAGTGC
>CAJQGZ010000059.1 GCA_905478065.1 uncultured bacterium
AATGCTGCTTTATCTAAAATAAAAACTAATACAGGTATCCCTATGATTGCTACTATAATCCATGCTAGAATTTTTAAATATTTTTCTTCATCCATCTTACTTTAAGTTTTTGTTAATAACTCCTTTTAGACTTTCAAGTGTCATATCTATTAAAAATGGCTCACCTTGAAACATATCGTCAAGAATTTCATTAATTGTTTTGTCAGGATTTTGAATTACCCTAGATAGTGCTAGTTTAGCATGTTCATCCCCTGTGTCGTTTTCTTCGTTGATTTGGTAATCTTTATTTGTTTTCATCTTTATTTACTTATTTAAAATATCTACTAGAAACGCGTATATTAGACATGCAAATAACATAATAAGCAACCCACCTGCAAATGTTAAAATAGTATATATTAATATTATTGGGTTGATTAAGAGGGTTGTTACAACAAAAATAACACTTATTAATGTTATGTATACTGATAGTCTTAAAATCTTGTCTTCTTTAAATTCTTTTATTAAATCTTTCATCTTTGTTTTTTTAAAAGAGGGGATTCCACCCTCAACATCCTGCTGTATTTCACAAGACTTACTAATTGTACCCCCCACTGGGGATACTGGGATTCTCCCTTAGTCATATTTTTATACTTTAATACTTGAGGCTTGTTCTTCTGATACCATAATAACATCAAAATAATTAGCTCTAAGTTGTTTTCTTTTTTCTTCGGCTGTTGATTTATCTTTAAACCACTCCTTTTTAACTTGTGTTTTGTCTCCTTGATCTTGTGATATTAGAAGATATTTAGTTGGAGGGGGTGTTTGTTCTTCCCTATCTAAATCATAAGTAAATTGAAAACTATAACTAAAATTTTCAAAATAATCGTTGCGATCAGCCATTTGCTGTAGTTTCTTTACTGTAATTTTTTTGTAAAATTCTTTACCTCTACCTACTACTTCGTTTAGCAAATCACCCCAACTATCATCACTAACTTCTATACCTGGTTCACCTAACCAATCACTCTCATATTTGTAATATAATAAATTTACTTTCTCACTAACAAAATCTTTCAAACGAATTACTTCTGAAATTGTGAAATTGTCTCTGAGATATTGTTCGATTCTTTCGTAGTCAGCATCTGTTTGCCACTCTAATTTTTCTATTTGTGTCCAAAATTGATCTTCTAAATTGTTTTTCATGCTTTTTAATTTTTTAATATGGTTTAATATACATAAAAGGATGAGGTTCTCCAAATTCCGAGTAACCCCATCCTTAACTAACTAAAAAACCAACTTTAGTCTGCTTCGGGGTAATTGTAGCCTACTTTGCCACCTCCCCCTAAATCGAAATATACTTTATCTTCACCGCCTCTACGGTTTTTCTTAAATTCAATAAAACGAGCTTCTCTATCACTACCTTCGTATTTAATATAACAGTAACCTGTAGTCATGTGTTTAACTTTATTGGATCCTGCTAGCTCTTCTTGCTTAGTCATTTGTTGAATTAACATAAACGAAGTGTATTTTTTGGCTTTATTTTTACCATTGTTATGTGTTCCTAACAACTCTAATAACCAAGATTCAACTCGTTTTCTAGTCCATCCCATTTGATCTGAAACTAAATCTGTTACTTCAGCCCAACTATCAACTAACACAACATCAAATCCCCTTTTTAAGGTATTTTCTATTGCTTCTTTTGGATTCGTTAAATATTCTTCTAGAAACAATGTAGGTAAAGAGCCAAACTTTGGAAATCTTTCTACATATTTGTACAAATCTATTTTACCCATTTCACCAGATATGAATAGTGTTTCTTTACCTTGTTTTTGAAATTCAGCTAACCAATCCATCAATACTGTTGATTTACCTACTCCAGGTGAGCCAGCAAATATATATGATGTACCAGGCATTAATCCTCCTTCGGAACTTAATAATCCATCTACAATGGTATTTGTTTTCATTGGAACGAATAGAGCATCATCGAAACTCAAATCATCCATTTTCTTTAACTTAACTCTTATGTTTGGGTTAGTTTTTTGGACATTTACTTTTTTAGGACGTCCACGACCTTTTTTCTTAATGTTTTGCATTTTTTGGTTTTTTAATTATGATTTAATATACGGACAAACTTTACGTTCGCCAAATTCTTCATTTTACTATCTATCTATACAAAGCAAATATTTCAACCGTGTTATGTGTTTGCAATCTTTATACGTTCTATACTGAAATCCTAAACACTCACATTCGAATTTTTTATGGTCTACACTTGTAATAGTATAGTAATTTAATTTTCCCGTTTTTTTATTTCGAGAACCCATTTGTCTGTATTTTGTTATTTGTTTTTCTTTTTTCATACTATAGTGAATATAATAGAATAAATTCATTTTACCAAATTCTTCGTATATTTATCAACATAAAAAAACCAATGAAATTACCTGTTTCCTTTGAACAATTTAAAAAATCCCCAGTAACAGCCATCGCATTTGTATTGATAGTAGTTGTGGGATATTTATATATTGACAACAAAATGGTCCACTCTCAACAATTAGTTGAACATAAAGATAGAATTGAAAAATTAGAATCGGATGAATTGAGATTGGAAGAAAAATTAGATAAAATGAACGAAAAGTTATTAGAATGTTTAGGTTTAAATCAATAGTAGTTGTTTTGGCTTTGGCTTCTTGTAGTTCCCCTACAATAGAAACCCCTACAACCCCCAATCACCACATTAAAGTAGTTAGTAAAACAGATAGTATATTATCTCTTGCTGATAGTAAGATTAATAAAATAAAACAACACCAAGTTGAGCAGAAGGGTCATATTGATTCTCTTCAGTTTGAGATAAATACAGAACAACATTTAATTAGTGATATTCAAAGAAAATTAATTGAAAAAATAAATGTAGAGGAAGATTTAAAAACAACAGAATACGAATTGGAAAGGGCTCTCATTGAGTGTAGGAAAAAAGAACAAGAATTAATTGACTTAAATGAAGCATTTGCTTTAAGGGCAGACGACTTTATGGATGAAGTTGAGTATTATATCAGTAGAGAGGTTAGAATGGTTACTACTCATATTTACGAAGTAGATTCGCTAAAAAGAGTAATTAAAACACTAAAAAAGGAACTAGAAAGTGCTCCTCCTATTAAAGTAAAAGGAAAACGTAAAAAGAAATCAAAGCCATTTTGAGAATCTCTTAATAAGAGATACTATGAATGCTATTACAAACACTATTACGAACATAGGCCAGATGGTCGCTATAACGTGATGTTCTTTGTTACCTAAATCTACTCTTTCGTCTTTTTTTACTAAATTTTCATTTCCCCACTTGATGAAGATTGAAAATAATGCTCCTATTACTAGGTAGGCTGCTGCTGCTATTAAAATTTTATCCATTTTATTTATACTATTTCATCTCCTACGAACCTTCCACGCTCTTCAAAATCTTTGTATTGTGCTTCCAAGGCATCGTTCCACACAAATATTCCTCCATCTTTAATGTCTGTAATATATCTTCCTTGTTTTAGTTTTTCATAACCTTCTTCTTCCATGTGTCTCTGTGATATAGGAAAAGGAAAAAAGTAAGGGACTTCAGTGTTATTTAGTCCTTTACGAACAAACCCAAAACCAAACTCACCTAAATATATTACTCCTGGTTTCATTGCTTTTTCTGTTTCTTCGTCTGCACGCGTAGGATTAACATAACCTTCTTTTTGTTCAATAAAGTCAAATACTTTTTCTAACTTTTGATAATTTTTAGTACGTTTATATGAAGCCATAGCACTACCTGCTTTAACAAACAAATCACTCTGCCCAATTCCTTTTGCTCTTGGTAATTCTTTTTTAAATTTCTCAACGTCTTGACCATACATATCTGACCAACCCTCAGCATTCCACCATTCTCTGTTTATCGTATTATCTATTGTTTGTGCTACTTTTGGATTTCTATCTACTCTGTAGTCTTTGAAGGCATTTACTCTAATATCGCTCATTTTATATATTGTTAACTAATGTTTTAAAATCTTCTACTGTTTTTTTCTTATGTAAGTGATATGATTTGTGAAATAATATTTCTTCAATTGGGGATAGCCTTAAATTGTATCCTTCAAAGAATATAAAATCATATGTTGCGTTTGGGTTTATATATAAATCAAATTTATGTCTGTTGTGTGTAATATGGTTTCCCCTTATTGGAAAGGTAGGTGGCATTTTATTAAAGGCTTTATAAAGTATTTCACTTTTATCCACATATTGAGTACTAATAATATCAAAATCTTTAATTTTTCTAAATGGAATTTTCCCATATATCATTAATGGTAGACTCCCTCCTAGCGAAATAAAGTCAAAGCTATTTTGTATCTTTATATAATCTTCTAGATATTTTTCTAGTTGTATGTCTAATTCCATTAACTTTTAATTTATACTAAAATAAATCATGGTCTTCAGCAGTACCATCAAAAATATTTATATCATCTTTATCCATAAATTGGGCACTTTCATAATGAAATTGATATTTATCTTTTGGATCACTTTTATTTATTACAATATATATTGGCCCATCCTTAATATAGTCTTTAAACCAACTATCAGTTTGACCAGTAGCAGTACACCACGCTGTACCCGAACCTAAATCACAACTTGCACCATACAAATCTTCTGCTCCTTTTGGAAATTTAAATATTTCATATCCGTCTACATCTCCAATCTTCAGTTGAGCATATTTATCTGCTTTGGACACACCCTTTTGTGATGAAATATCTTCTCCCTCTGCATCAGCTATGTCTCTGGATATTACAATAAAATCATTCAAGTCATATTGGGTTTTAATCATGTTAATATCCTTAAGTGGATATTTGTTTTTATTTCTTTTAAATACGTCTAGATAGGTTTTGTATTTAGGTATATCTTCTATTTTAATAATTGGTTTGGCTTTTTTAGAACCAGCCACCCTAGAAGTCAACCAAGTAGCAAATGCGGAGTCCTTTTGAGTTGCATCAATTATACTTTGGAATGTACTGTCTTTTATTCTACCTGTATCTACGAATTGGGTTTTTAATGTATCTAAAGACACTTCATTTAACTCAATTGAATTACGTGTTAATTTATGTTCGGTGAGGTACTTTCTTAAATTAAAGTTATCCATAATTTATAGGTTTGATAGTCTAGTTAATGTGTTTTCCCTAAAAATAACTGTTAATACTCCTGGTATCTTCATATCATTGATTTCAAGATCTGAAGTCATAATGTCTTTTTTAAATTGCTTTAAATCTTCCTTTGGATTTCCTCTAGTAACAAACTTCATCTTAATTACAGTCGATTCAACGTTAGACTTTTGTTGAAGGTCTTCAGGAGTAACATTACTGACAATAGTTACTTTCTTAAGTGCTCTAATTTGGTTTAGAACGTCTGTAATGTTTGTTTTTCTATCTGTGTTTAGAAATGCTTCAACTTGCCACGTCTGAAGTATCTCGTTTAGCAGCTTTTTTAATTTTATTGGCTTCATTTTTTAATATTCTTTTTTTAATTTTTTGAATAAAAGCACAATCCTCAAATCGTTGTGATTCTATGTCATTAGGATCGCCTTCAAAATACTCTATCATTTGATTTAAATCTTCTATTTTGTCTTCAGTTGACATCATTTTAGATTTAATATAATGATTTACAACCCCTCTATCTTTTTTAAACATCTTCAACATAAATAGATGGGATGCTGATAGAAAGGTGTTTATTTTGTTTAATCTTTCTTCTAAATACTTATCATCTCCCTCTCTATTTTTATCGGGGGATTGAAGATTTTTATTCATATATTTTTTAATAAAAGGGAGATTATTCAAATCATCCATTAGCGGAAATGACATAGCAGTATTTAATATAAAACTAACGTCAATGTCAGAATCATCAGCTAAAGCCATATAATCTTCCATTGTAATTAAAACTTCAACACTACATAAGTAATCTGTCTTTTCAGGAAAACCATAATCACCTGGGAAATACTCTCCCATTATTGTAATTTTTCTTGATTTAAGAAATTTCTTTAAAACATTGTAATTATCAATGTCGCGAACAATAATATTAATTTCCATTTTACTCATATACTAATAAATATAATTAAATGTTGTCTACAACCCTACCCTGTTGGATCCCCATAGATATTATATCTTTTAACAGGTTCTGGTTTTACTTCTATTTCTTCATTCCTAATAGCAAACAATTTACCATCAATTGGTGCTAATCTAAACTCCACCTTCTCGCCATTTCTAGCAAACCAAGCTTCAAGCGCATCAGTTATTGAAGGATAAACTTGAGTGCTGTTATCACCAGTTAATGACCAACGATCGCCAGGAGGCACGCGAGTAGCTATTAGTTCGTTGTGTTCTATGTTTTCAGTTTTCATTCTTATTTTTCTTAACTTGTTTTATTAAAGCATATAGTTCAACGTTAACGTTGTCCCAATATTTCATCCATTCAGGGTTATTTTTCTCCATTTTTCTTCTAATCTTTTAATTAACCACTCATACTCAGGGTGATTTTTTGTTGCTAATAATCTGAAGCTAATTTCATCTGCCAAGTCGGTTATTTCTTTTTTAACCTCAGTTTGTTTTTTTGACCAGTTTTGATTGAAGCTAATCCATTCATCATCCATCCAATCCCATTCTTTACCACTATTTACCATTATTTTCTTTAATATATTCTTCTATCCATTCTAACCCCCAATCGTATGCTTCTTGAGGCGTAGTAAATCCACTTTTAGCTTCTTCTGTTATCCACGATTGCTTTCCTTTTCTAAGTACACCCACAATCCATTTATCAGGGTTGATTCTTGCTAGTGGGCTAATCTGTAACCACCATCCATCTGGGATATTAATTATCATTTTTATTGACTCTTCTAAATAATATATAAACTACTACTACTAGGGCAAACGCCCAACTAAATGCTGCTAATCCTTCCATTTTTATCTTCTTTGAAACATAAATTTCCTACTTCTACCACAAGCTGATTTAGCCATTGTAAATCCTAAATCGTAATTGAATTCTAGCACGAACATAATTGTCATATCTTTAGTCATATTTATCCTACTATCCTTAGCATAAATATTACTTCCATCTATTTTAGGGGAATTAGTTAATTCATCCAAATTATATCTTAACCTAAATCCCGTTGATACACCCCAATTACCCACACCAAAAGCATAACCACCTACTCCAAATAAAAATCCCTTTCGTTTTGTATTATATAAGTTAGTATAATCAGTCATAACGCCATTCAATGTTTCTGTTACTGATTTCGTGTTAATAAAAACAATTCCAGTTTCTACATAAGTATCATTGTCTTTATTAAAGCGCAGCAGTAAGGGTATTTCACTACCTATTGATTTGATTTCTAAATTATTACTATCCACTTCATATAGTTGGGTATTTTTTGAGTGTAAATACTCTACCACAACAGCAAAATTATCGTTAAAATCAAATGCAAACTTACCACCTACATTTAATCTCATTGAATTAAGTTTATGTAAGTATGGTTCACTTTCTGTAGTATTAAATGACGTTGATACATTGTTGTTAAACCAACTAGGCCCTACAGATACTTTTGGACCGAAGTCGATAAAGAACTTACTGTCTTTAAATAGTCCTTGACTGAAAGCAGTAGACATTGTAGCTACTGTAAATAGTGTTAATAGTGTTTTTTTCATATTTTATCTTTGTTTTGATTTAAGTTCTACCTCTATTTCCCAGTTCTTGTCTCTATGATAGTTTGATGCGAATTTAATTATATTAATTGCTTTATGGTTATATTTCTCTGATGTTAATATAAAGGTTGCTTCGTGTACTATTTTTTTATTATCATATGCTACTTCAACAGCACCTAGTGTTGCTGCTAACTCACCATTATAATATATGTTTGTTCCTTCATACGTTAA